>JALXFQ010000449.1 GCA_027067235.1 Gammaproteobacteria bacterium | reverse complement strand
GAAACACCAGTCCGGCATGCAGGAAGAGATCATGGACGTCAACCAGCACGCCGTGGAAGCGGTCATGCGCAAACACAAAGTCACCCGGCTGATTCATGGCCATACGCACCGGCCCGACATGCATGATTTCATGCTCGACGGCAAGCCCGCTGAACGTATTGTGCTGGCGGACTGGTATGAGCGGGGGAATGCGCTGCGGGTACGCAAGGACCGGTTCGAGCTGAATTATTTTTAGCCCGGATCATCCTCGTCTTCCATGCACAGTCTTTTTTTCCATTCCTGCATGTCCGGAATGCCGACGGCGCGACCATCCAGGGTGCAGTAGCTGACTATCATCGGATTTTCACCCGGCGCGTTGACGTCTTTCTGCAGATCCATGCGCCCCACGGCTCGCGGTTCCGGATCGGCGCTGACCAGCAAACCGAACTGCTGGTCGGCATGACAGTTTTCCAGTGGCTTGAACACAACAACACGGTTGCCGGGCGCCGGTGTTTCCATTTTTCCGCCGCCAAGACGGGAAAATGAGGTCAGACCCACAGTTTTGCCGCGCCAGTCAAACTCGCCGGCAAACACTTCCGGCAATCCCGGATTCTGCCGGATTTCCGGTACCGGCCGCACTTCTTCGATCAGGGCGACGGGCACCACCAGCAGTTGCCCAAACACCGGCATGACCAGTATGTGGATACCATCAGTCGGCATGTTGTCATTCATGGGTTCTGGCCTTTTTCAGTATGGTGTCAATGCTGTTGATCAGTGCCGCATCGTCATAGGGTTTGGCAAAATAGTCCGCAGCGCCCAGCGCCAGCGCTTTGTTGCGATGCTTACCGCCGGAGCGGGAGGTTACGACCACGGTCGGTATGTCCGCCATGCCCGGCTTTTGCCTGATTTTTTCCATCAATTCATAGCCGTCCATTTTTGGCATTTCGATATCAATCAGGATCAGGTCCGGCTTGCGCTCGTCCAGCGCTTTCAGGGCATCTTCGCCATCGCGGGCAAGATCCACACGATAACCGTGGCGCTTCAGCAGGCGCTCGGTGACCTTGCGCACCGTAACGGAATCATCAACTATCAGCAAACGCGCCCTGGGCGGCGCCGACTCGCCGCTGCGGCGGCCTGTTTTCCACGGCGCGCCCTCAATCCGGTGCTCCCGGCGCAAATTACCGGGATCCAGCAGCAGGGCCACTTCGCCGTTGCCGAGTATGGTCGCTCCGGTCACGCTGCGCACCGCGGATATTTGCGGGTTCAATGGTTTGATCACGCATTCTTCCACATCCAGCACTTCATCGACGCCGAGGGCGATGCAGCGTCGGCCGGAGCGCACCAGCAGTATGTTTTGCTCACCATCGACTACATCCGGTGCGGCAAAACCCAGACGCGCGGCCAGCGAGGAATAGTGATATTTCTTGCCGCGGTAGGATATGCCCGGTTTTTGCGCGGCTTTCAGACGCGAGAACTCGTTCTCGCTCAAGGTCTGCACCTGCACCACGCTGCTCAGGGGTATGGCCAGCACCTGTCCGGCCACCCGCACCAGATTGGCGCGGGTTATCGAGAGCGACAGAGGAATATTGATAATGTAGGTAACGCCTTTGCCAGCCCGGGTTTCCACGTCGATATGACCACCCAGGTAGCGTATTTCGCTGGCGACGATTTCCATGCCAACGCCGCGCCCCGACAGCTGGGTTACCTGATCCGAGGTGGAAACGCCCGATTCCAGCACCAGTTGCGCCAGCTCACGGTCTTCAATGGATTCCTGCGCCAGTCCCGTCGCTACCGCGCGTTGGCGCAGTTTTTCCATGTCAATGCCTGCGCCATCGTCGGAAAACTGCATGACAACTTCATTGTAAACCTGGGCGAACTCGATCCGGATCATGCCTTTTTCCGGCTTTCCCAGCTTGCGTCGTTTTTTCGGTTTCTCGATGCCATGCACCAGCGCATTGCGAACCATGTGCTCCAGCGGCGCTACCATGCGCTCGAGTATGGTGCGATCCAGCTCCACATCCTTGCCGCTAATCACCAGTTCCGCCTTTTTCCCCGTTTCCTTGCTGATCATGCGCACCAGATGCTGCAGACGGCCTGCCAGAACGCCGACCGGCTGCATGCGGGTTTTCAGCAAGCCTTCATGCAGTTTTCCGTAAATGCGCGCATCATGGCTAAACAGGGTTTCCGACTGCCAGACCAGTCGCTCCATGCCGGACTCGATATTGGTCAGATCATCCACACATTCCGAAAGGCTGCGCGTCAGTTGTTGTAAACGCGAAAACCGGTCCAGCTCCAGCGGATCAAACTCGGCGGCCGAAGCTTGTGTATCCAGCATGGGGGAAGACGTCATGGCTGTTTCCGCCTCGATTTCAAAATCGCGGAAATAGGTCTGGAAGCGCTCGGCTACCGAACGCATTTCCTCCAGCATGCTGACAAAGCCGGAATACTGCAGTCTCAGGCGTGAGCGCGACACGCCTATTTCGTTGGTCAGGTTCACCAGGTTATCCAGCGTATGGATATCCACTCGAATGGCGCTGGAACGGGCCGGCACATCGGCCTGATGTTCCGGCAGTGTCGGGGACTTGCCCACCTGCCGATTTGTCAGCACGGACGAATCGGGGCGGGATTTTTTCCGGACTCGGGCGGTTTTCTGCTTGCGCCTGCCGGTAGCGGTGGCCGTTGCTGTCTGCGCTGGCGCTTCGGATGTATTTGCGCGCGCCGCCCCGGTCAGCTGTTCGACCTTGGCGGACACCGCACGCAAGGCCGGCGCGCGGCCGTCCCTGACGGACTCCATGGCGATAATCATTTCTGTGCGTATTTCCCGCAGCAGCGACAAACGCCGGTCATCCAGCACCCCGCCCTGGTCAAGATTGGTCTGCAACATGCTTTCCACGCCGTGGGACAGATCACCCAGCTCGGTGAGCCCGACCATGCGCGCTCCACCCTTGAGCGTATGAAACTGGCGTTTCAGATCCTTCAGGGCGTCGGCGTCGTTGCCACGCTGCAATCGCGTGAGAACGCTGTCCATGTCGCTCAGGATATCGGTCGCCTCATCAAGAAATATGGCGAAAATTTCATCATCCTGCTGCGACTCGGCGCTGTCTGCTGGCGCCTGTCGGGATTTTTCCACCGCATCCTTGTGCAACTGCCCGGAACTCAGGTTGTCTGATCGCCGGGCGCTATCCAGTTGCTCTACCAGCTCCGTAACATCCCCCGCCATCAGTTCCTTGCCGATATTCTCCGCTGCTTGCTGCAGCACCTGCTCAACCCGGAGCAATAGTTCCCGCAACTCGCGGCTGGCACGGCCGTTCTGATGCTCCACACGCTGCAGCAGACGCTCGGTCGCGTATGCCAGTTCGGCGATGCTGTCCAGATCCGTCACCCGGGCTCCGCCCTTGATGGTATGCATGATGCGAATCAGCTCGGCAAGCAGGGTCTGGTCTTCGCGGGCAGAAAACCAGGCCGTCATGGTTGCGTGAAAATCCTGCAGCAGCTGTTTCAGTTCGTCACGGTAGACATCCGTCAGATCGACACT
>JALXFQ010000448.1 GCA_027067235.1 Gammaproteobacteria bacterium | reverse complement strand
CTACCAGCCAGAAGCCGCAGTGCGTCATCGACGCGGTGAGCCATTTTTACCAGACGGATAACGCCAATGTGCATCGCGGCGTACATGCGCTGTCCATGCGCGCCACGGAGGATTACGAGGGCGCGCGGGAGAAAGTGCGTGGTTTCATCAACGCCAGCAGCCCAAAAGAAGTGATTTTTCTGCGCGGCGCCACCGAGGCCATCAATCTGGTGGCTCGCACTTTTGGCCGCGACCGGTTGGGCAGGGGTGACGCGGTGCTGATTACCGAGCTGGAACACCACGCCAACATAGTGCCTTGGAAAATGCTGTGCGATGAGGTGGGCGCGGAGCTGAAGGTGGTGCCCATCAACCAAGACGGCAGCCTGAAGCTGGAAGCGTATGATGAACTGATTACACCCCGAACCCGAATCGTCTGCGTGGCTCATGTGTCCAATGCCCTGGGTACCGTCAACCCGGTGAAAGACATCATCGCCAGGGCTCACGCCGCCGGCGTGCCGGTGCTGGTGGACGGCGCGCAGGCAACGCCTCACGAAAAGATTGATGTGCAGGATCTGGACGCGGATTTTTATGTTTTTTCCGGCCACAAGATGTATGCGCCTTCCGGTATCGGCGTTCTGTATGGCAAGCAGGCGCTGCTGGAAGACATGCCGCCGTGGCAGGGCGGCGGCGACATGATACTGACCGTCAGCTTCGACAAGATCGTTTATGCGGACCTGCCGGCCCGGTTTGAAGCAGGCACTCCGGATTTTGGCGGCGCGGTGGGGCTGGCGGCGGCCATCGACTACCTGGAAAAGCTGGGGCTTGATGAAATTGCGGCCTATGAGCATTCGCTGCTGCGTTACTGCGTGGATCGCCTGTCGGCCATTGATGGCGTGCGTCTCATTGGCACGGCGGAAAACAAGGCCGGGGCGCAGTCGTTTGTGATCGACGGCGTGCATCCCCATGATATAGGCACAATCATGGACAGGCAGGGCGTGGCCATTCGCGCCGGGCATCACTGCGCCATGCCGGTGATGCAGCACTACTGCGTACCGGCCACGGCGCGCGCCTCGTTTGCTTTTTACAATACTTTCGAAGAGGTCGATGCCCTGGTGGACGGCGTTCTGAGAGTTCGGGAAATGTTTGCGCAATGAACGATTTGAGAGACCTGTACGAGGAAGTCATCCTCGACCACAACCGCAACCCGCGGAATTTCCAGAAAAATCCGCCGGATTCCAATCACCATGCGCACGGACACAATCCGCTGTGCGGTGACGACTTCACCGTGCATTTGACGGTAAAGGACGACAGAATTGTCGATGTGGGTTTCGAGGGCGTGGGCTGCGCCATATCCACTGCCTCCGCGTCGCTGATGACCGAGGCCATCATGGGCAAGACAGTGGAAGAGGCGAAGGAAATCTTTGAAAATGTCCACCACATGCTGACAGAGCAGGGTGAAAACGCGGACACTTCCACCGATGTGGGCAAGCTGGCGGTGTTGTCCGGCGTCAAGGAATACCCCATGCGCGTGAAGTGCGCGACCCTGGCCTGGCATGTCATGGATGCGGCGCTGGACAATAAAGATGATGTGGTGACGACGGAATGACCGGCAAGACATTTGAAGAGCTGAAACAACCGCCGGAGGGATTTGGCGACGAGCCAGTGCCGGAACAGGTCGATTCGCCGAAGACTGAACCCGCCGAGGCAGCAGAGCCTTTGACCGATGAGCAGAAGAAGCTTGTCGAGGAAGGCGTCATCGAAGCGCTGAAAACAGTCTATGACCCGGAAATTCCGGTGAATATCTATGATCTCGGCCTGATCTACCGCGTCGTCGTGCGTGACAATGGCGATGTTCACGTGGACATGACCCTGACCGCGCCCGGTTGTCCGGTGGCGCAGACCTTCCCCGCCATGGTGGAGAATGAACTTGCCAGAGTCGATGGCGTGCGCAGCGCCCATGTCGAGGTGGTATGGGATCCGCCCTGGAGCCAGGACATGATGAGCGAAGCCGCCAGGCTGCAATTGAATCTCATCTAGGGTAGTATGGCCCTGACCGGCCGGCTGCCTGTGCCGCGACCGGTTCTGCCGGCGGGGGAGTTTCTGCTGCCCGGCGCAAATAACTTTAAGAAGGAGAGGATGTCATGGAAAATCTGTTACCACTCATTATCCAGCTGATCAGCGGTGCTTTGGGGGGCAATTTTGCCGGAACCCTGATGAAGAAACTTTCACTGGGTACGCTTGGCAATTCCGTTGTCGGCATACTGGGCGGTGGTCTTGGCGGACAGCTGCTCAACATGCTGGGCGCCAGCACCGGCGGTGGCGGCATGGATCTCGCCAGCATTATCGGCTCCATCGCCAGTGGTGGCGTTGGCGGTGGTGTGTTGCTGGCTGTTATCGGTTTCATCAAGAAACTGCTGGCCAAGTAATCAGAGGACCCGATGCCCGCGCGTCCCCGGGCGCGCGGGTATTTTTTTGGAGAAAATTCAGGCTAATGACAGACTGGACCGATGTGGACAAAGCCGGCGATTTTGGCCCGGGCGAAGTGCGCATTGTCGACGTGGATGGCGTGGAGGTGCTGGTGGCCAATGTGGACGGCGAATACTGCGCGATCGAAAATCTCTGCACGCATGAAGAAGAATCCTTCTGCCAGCCCGGCGCAGAAAAGGCCTGTCTGCATGGCGATCGCATCATTTGTCCGCGTCACGATGCGGAGTTTTCGGTCAGGACCGGCGAAGCCTTGACGCCCCCCGCCTACGAGCCGGCTGCGGCTTTCCCGGTCCGGGTAGAGAACGGCGTGGTGCAGGTGCGGGATGATCGCTGGGATTGAGCAAACGCCCGCATTGCTGAGTGAAACAGCCGCGTCCGGCACTGGTTATTCGCGCTGACTGGCTGCTAGAATCCTCTCCCATGATCGAAATGGACCGAATTGTAGCGCCGGCTGTCAGTGATGCCGCGGGCGACAGGGAGCTGGACCGCAGTTTGCGTCCAAAACGTCTGTCCGAATTTGTCGGGCAGGCGCCGCTGCGGGAACAGATGGAAATTTATATCCACGCCACCCGTCAGCGTAACGAAGCGCTGGATCATGTGCTGTTTTTCGGTCCGCCGGGGCTGGGCAAAACCACGCTGGCCAATATCATCGCCAACGAACTGGGCGTCAATCTGCGCCAGACTTCGGGTCCCGTGCTGGAACGGGCGGGCGACCTGGCGGCGTTGCTGACCAATCTCGAGCCCCGCGATGTGCTGTTCATCGACGAAATACACCGGCTCAACCCGGTGGTGGAAGAAATACTCTACCCGGCCATGGAAGATTTCCAGATCGATATTGTCATCGGCGAGGGGCCCGCGGCGCGTTCCATCAAGCTGGATGTCCCGCCATTCACCCTGGTCGGCGCCACCACCCGCGCCGGCCTGCTGACTTCGCCGCTGCGTGACCGCTTCGGCATCGTGCAGCGGCTGGAATACTACTCCAACGACGAAATGCAGCAGATAGTTTCACGATCGTCGAAACTATTGGACATGGATGCGGACGAAGGAGGGG
>JALXFQ010000447.1 GCA_027067235.1 Gammaproteobacteria bacterium | reverse complement strand
GGCGAATGTCTTCCAGCGCCCGGCGGCTGCGGCGCAATACCTGGTCCCAGTCCAGCGCCCAGACGATGAGCTTGGCGCACATGGAGTCGAAGTAGGGCGGAAATTCGTAGCCGGTGTATATGGCCGCATCGGTGCGTACGCCCGGCCCGCCCGGCGCATAATAGCGGGTGATGCGGCCGAAATTGGGCAGGAAATCGTTTTTTGGATCTTCCGCGTTGATGCGGTACTGAATGGCATAGCCGCGGTAACTGACGTCCTGCTGGCGAAACGAAATTGGCTCGCCGGCAGCAATGCGGATCTGTTCCTGCACGATATCAATGCCGGTAATCTGCTCGGAAATGGTGTGTTCCACCTGCAGGCGCGTGTTCATTTCCATGAAGTAGAATTCGCCGTCGGCGTCGAGCAGGAATTCCACCGTGCCGGCGTTGACGTAATTCACCGCTGTGGCGGCCCTGACCGCCAGTTCGCAGACTGTTTCCCGCTGCTCGTCACTCAGTTGCGGCGAGGGCGCGATTTCCACCAGTTTCTGATGCCGCCGCTGTATCGAGCAGTCGCGTTCGTACAGATGCACGGCATTGCCGTGGGCGTCGCCGAGTATCTGCACTTCGATATGGCGCGGATTATCCAGGCATTTTTCCAGAAAGATGTCAGCGGAACCGAAAGCCTTGGTGACTTCCGAGATGACGCGCTGGTAATTGCGCGCCAGCTCGTCGCGGTCGCCGCAGCGCCGTATGCCGCGCCCGCCGCCGCCCGCGGTTGCTTTCAGCATCACCGGATAGCCGTATTCCGCGGCCAGGGCAAAGGCCTGGTCCAGGTCGCGCAGATTGCCGTCCGAGCCGGGCAATACCGGCACGCCGGCGGCGATCATGCTGCGGCGCGCTTCGATTTTGTCGCCCATGCGGCGGATCAGGCCGGCGTCAGGGCCAATGAAGGTGATGCCTTTTCTGGCGCATATGGCGGCCAGCTCCGGGTTTTCCGACAGAAAGCCGTAGCCGGGATGCAGGGCGTCGCAGCCTGCCGCCAGCGCCGTATCCACCAGATGATGAGCATTGAGATAGCCGCTGAGCGGGTCGGAACCGATATGGTAGGCCTCATCGGCCTTTTTCACATGCAGGGCGTTGCGGTCGGCATCGGTATAGATGGCGGCCGAGCGTATGCCGGTTTCAGCGCAGGCGCGGGCTATGCGCACGGCGATTTCACCGCGGTTGGCTATGAGAATCTTTTTGAACAATCCTGTCTCCCGGCTCCGGTTGAGCAATGACTGGCGGGCCTGGCTGAATAGTCCTCAAACAGGCTAGTAAAAGCAAGCGCGCTGGCGCTGGTGCCGTGGATGAAACCGTCTGGACTTATGCAAAACTTCCCTATATTCTCCGCGCCTGTTTTTCGCGGGCCGAAGCCCTTATAATAGCGACTGCAATCCGCCAGCAGCAAGAGTTTTGCCGATTGCAGTTCCCAACGAGTTAGATAGAGAAAACCTATGGCTGTCCAGAAAAGTCGCAAGACACCTTCAAAACGCGGAATGCGTCGATCGCACAACAGCTTGTCCGGCCCGACCCTGTCCGTGGACAAGGAAACCGGTGAGACCCATCGCCGCCACCATATCACCGAGTCCGGTTATTATCGTGGTAAAAAGGTAGTGGATGTCTCCGTTGACGACTGAAGCGCCCGCGTGTTCAGCACTGTTCAGCGCCGGTGAGTATAACCGTAGCCATTGACGCCATGGGCGGCGACGTGGGCGTCGCCAGCACGGTGCCGGCGGCGCTGAATACGATCAAATCCCGTTCCGACGTCAATATCATCCTGGTGGGTCAGGAGGATGTCGTGCGTCCTGAGCTGGACAAGGGCGGCAGTTTTCCTGCCGACCGCATCCGCATTCATCACGCCTCGCAAGTGGTGGAAATGAACGAATCGCCCGCCATTTCCATGCGCAAGAAAAAGGATTCGTCGCTGCGCGTGGCGATCAATCTGGTGAAAGAGGGCGTGGCGGACGCCTGCGTCAGCGCCGGCAATACCGGTGCCCTGATGGCCACCGCGCGTTTTGTGCTGAAAACGCTTCCCGGCATCAACCGGCCTGCCATCGTGACGGTCATACCCACCCAGTTTGATCATGTCCATGTACTCGATCTGGGCGCCAATGTGGACGTGCCCGCGGAATATCTGTTCCAGTTTGGCGCCATGGCCTCGATTCTGGTCAAACATGTGGAAAACATCGAACGCCCCAGGGTTGCCCTGCTGAATATCGGCATGGAAGACATCAAGGGCAATGAAACTGTGAAGCAGGCGGCCGAACTGTTCCGCAATTCACGTCTGAATTATGTCGGCTTTCGCGAAGGCGACTCCATCTACACCGAAGACGTGGACGTGATCGTGTGTGACGGTTTTGTCGGCAATGTTGCGCTGAAGGCGTCCGAAGGCGTGGCTCAAATGATGTCCACCGCCATACGCGACGAGTTCTCCCGCAATCCGCTGACCAAAATCGCGGCGCTGGCGTCCATGCCCATACTGAAGGCGGTGCGCGAGCGCTTTGACCACCGGCGCTATAACGGCGCCACCCTGATCGGGTTGAACGAGATAGTCATCAAAAGCCACGGCAGCGCTGATGTCTATGCATTCGGTTTTGCCATCAACACAGCCATCCACGAAGCGGAAACCCGACTGCCGCAGAAACTGCGGGATGAACTGGCTGACATGCAGGAAAAGGGGGAGCTGTGACTTATTCCAGGGTTATCGGTACCGGCGGTTATCTGCCGGAACGGGTCATGAGCAACGCCGATATCGAGAAAATTGTCGATACCTCCCATGACTGGATTGTTTCGCGCACCGGCATTCATGAGCGACATATCGCCGATGTCAACCAGACCACCTGCGATCTGGCCGAGCAGGCGGCGCGCAGGGCCATCGACGCGTCCGGCAGGCAGGCTGCCGATATTGATCTCATCATCATCGCGACAACAACGCCGGACCAGGTGTTTCCGTCCACCGCCTGTCTGCTGCAGGAAAGGCTGGAAATCCACGGCTGCCCGGCGTTCGATGTGCAGGCCGTGTGTTCGGGGTTCATTTACGCTCTCAGCATTGCCGACCAGTTCATTCGCAATGGCTCGGCGCAGCGCGCTCTGGTGGTTGGCGCCGAAACCATGTCGCGTATCGTTGACTGGAAAGACCGCAACACCTGCGTACTGTTCGGCGATGGCGCCGGCGCGGTGGTGCTGGAAAAATCCACCGAGCCGGGCATTTTATCCACTCATCTGCATGCAGACGGCTCCTACAATCATCTGCTCACCGTACCGGCCGGGGTATCCACCAATTACAATGCCTTGCTGGAAGGCGAGGCCTATATCGCCATGCAGGGCAGCGAAGTATTCAAAATCGCCGTGAATACGCTGGGGCAGATAGTCGATGAGACGCTGGAAGCCAACAACATCGAAAAATCCGCCATTGACTGGCTGGTGCCGCATCAGGCCAACATACGCATCATCAGGGGCACGGCGAAAAAACTCGGGCTGTCCATGGACAATGTCATCGTAACGGTTGACAAACACGGCA
>JALXFQ010000446.1 GCA_027067235.1 Gammaproteobacteria bacterium | reverse complement strand
ATTCTGACGAAACCGCGGGCTGGTCGGCGCAGAAAATTTTCGAGGCAGGCAAGAAAGCACTGGCCGACGAGCATTATGAAGACGCCATCAAATACTTCGAACTGGTGGAATCACGCTATCCCTACGGCCCCTACGCCACCCAGGCGCAGCTGGAAACAGCCTATGCCTACTACAAATACGAAGAACCGGAATCCGCCATCGCCGCCGCTGACCGTTTTATCCGCCTGCACCCGGCCCACCCGAATGTGGATTACGCCTGGTATCTCAAGGGTCTGGTGAACTTTGCCGACAAACAGGGCGTGTTCGATTTTCTCAGCGGTCAGGGCGACCTCAGCGACCGCGACCCGAAAGCGGCGAAAGAGGCTTTCGATGCTTTCACCGAGCTGGTAGAGCGTTTTCCCGACAGCAAATACGCGCCGGATGCGCGTCAGCGACTGGCCTATCTGCTCAACGCGCTGGCGCGTCACGATATCCAGGTAGGCCGTTTTTATCTTGAACGCGGCGCCTGGGTGGCGGCGGTCAACCGCGCCAAATACGTCATTGAACGCTATCCCGACACGCCGGCGGTGGAAGACGCGCTGGCCATCCTCGCCCAAGCCTATACGCACATGAACATGCCCGAACTGGCGGCTGACGCCCGCCGCGTGCTGCAACTCAATTACCCGGACAGTCCCTATCTGACACAACTGGACAAACTGGCGAATAAATAAATTCTTCTATTTTTCATAAAGTAGGTGTATATACTTGAAGTGAATTATTAACATGTTCCGGTCGTCGGCGACAGTGCTGGCGCCCGAGGGGGAAAAAACATGTTTCATCACCCTCACATCAATTTGCCACTCACCCTGCAGACGCGGTGGTCGTCATGGACAATCTGACCCGGCATTTTGTCGATACTTCCCATCTGTTCGGCAGCAACAGTGACTGGATCGAGCAGCTCTACGACGACTATCTGCTCAACCCCGAAACCGTTGATGAACGCTGGCGCTCCTATTTCGACAGCCTGCAGGAAACCGGCTCCGCCGACATTTCCCACCGCCAGATTCGGCAACAGCTGCTCAACGAGCAGATCTACGCAAAAACCCACAGCGCCAGCTCGGGTCTTGGCGGCGAGTATTGCCTGGACCCCAATATGGCCAACAAGCAGGTGGCGGTACTGCGGCTGATCAATTCCTATCGCACACGCGGCCACCAGATTGCCGACACCGACCCCATCAAGCTGCGTCCGAAGCCGCAACTGGACGAATTCGATCTGGCCAAAGTGGGTTTTACCGAAGCCGACATGTCCACCCTGTTCAATACCGGCTCGCTGATCGCGCCGGAAGAACTGCCGCTGTCTGAGATCGTCCAGATATTGCGCAGGATTTACTGCCAGTCCATCGGCGCGGAATACATGCATATTACCGAGCTTGCCGAAAAGCGCTGGATACAGGCGCGCATCGAAGGCGCTGGTGAAGTACCGCCTCTGGCGGAGGCCGACCAGATCGAACTGCTGCGCCAGATTACGTCCGCAGAAGGCCTGGAACATTATCTGCACCGCAAATATGTCGGCCAGAAACGCTTTGGCCTGGAAGGCGGCGAAGCGCTGGTACCCATGCTGGTGGATCTGATTCAGCAAAGCGGCAAGCAGCATGTCAAGGAAGTCACCATCGCCATGGCCCATCGTGGCCGCCTCAATGTATTGATCAACGTGGTGGGAAAACCGCCGCGCGAACTGTTCGACGAATTCGAGGGCAAGGGCAAGTCGGTGACCGCTACCGGCAAATTGTCCGGCGACGTCAAGTATCATCTGGGTTATTCGGCCGTGACCGACACTCCGGGCGGCCCCATCAACACCGTGCTGGCCTTCAACCCGTCGCATCTGGAAATCGTCAATCCGGTGGTGGAAGGCTCGGTGCGGGCGCGCCAGCGCAGCCGCGGCGACCCGCAGGGCATGGAAGTTCTGCCGGTGGTCATCCACGGCGACGCCGCCTTCGCTGGTCAGGGCGTGGTCATGGAAACTTTCAATATGTCCCAGGCGCGCGGCTTCAAGACCGGCGGCACTGTGCATATTGTTGTCAACAACCAGATCGGTTTCACCACCAGCGATCCGCTGGACACTTTTTCGACCACCTATTGCACCGATGTCGCCAAAATGGTGCAGGCGCCCATTTTTCATGTCAACGGCGACGACCCCGAAGCCGTGCTGTTTGTCACCCGCATGGCGCTGGACTACCGCATGGAATACAACAAGGATGTGGTGGTCGATCTGATCTGCTACCGGCGCCAGGGCCACAACGAGGCAGACGAGCCGGCGGTCACCCAGCCGATGATGTACAAGAAAATCCGCAACCACCCCACCCTGCGCCAGATCTATGCGCAAAAACTGGAAAAACAGGGCGCCATACCCGCGGGTTACGCCGAGCAGATGCGCAAGGACTATGTCAGGGCACTGGATGTCGGCAAGCCGGTGGCGCATTTTCTGGGGACCCGGTCGGACAACCGTTTTCGCACCAACTGGAAACGTTACCGCGGCAAGCACTGGACCGAGCCCTATCAGTCTGCCCTGCCCGCCTCCCGGATCAAGGCGCTGTACCGGCAGGCCTCGCGCATTCCGGAAGACTACGAACTGCATCCGCGGGTACAGAAAATACTGCGCGACCGCAAGAAAATGGCCAAGGGCAAACTGCCGGTGGACTGGGGTTTCGCCGAGACCATGGCCTACGCCAGCCTGCTCATGGAAGGCTATCCGGTACGCCTGTGCGGGGAAGATACCGGCCGCGGTACTTTCTTCCATCGCCATGCCGAAATACACAACCAGATCGACGGTGAAGAATGGGTACCCCTGCAACATATATCCGACGATCAGGCCGACTTCATCGTCATCAATTCGTTGCTGTCTGAAGAAGCCGTACTGGCCTATGAATACGGCTATGCCATCACCGATCCGGAAACGCTGGTAATCTGGGAAGCCCAGTTCGGCGATTTCGCCAACGGCGCCCAGGTGGTAATCGACCAGTTCATATCCTCCGCCGAAGACAAATGGGGCCGCCTGTGCGGCCTCACCCTGTTTCTGCCCCATGGCTACGAAGGCATGGGCGCAGAGCACTCGTCAGCCCGGCTGGAGCGTTATCTGCAGCTCTGCGCCAAGGAAAACATCCAGGTCTGCGTACCCTCGCAGGCATCGCAGATTTTTCACCTGCTGCGCCGGCAGATGTTGCGCCCCTATCGCAAGCCGCTGATCGTCATCACCCCGAAAAGCCTGCTGCGGCGCAAGGAAGCCTGTTCGCCCATCGAGGAACTGGCCAGCGGCGAATACCAGCTCATCATTGGCGAGCCGCACATCGACCCGCAAAAAGTCACTGGCGTCATCCTGTGCAGTGGGCGTATATTTTACCCGTTGCGGGCAAAACGCGACGAGCTGGGGCTGGACAACGCCGTCATCATCCGCCTGGAGCAGCTCTACCCGTTCCCGCTGGAACAACTGAAACAGGAACTGGCACAATACAACAAGCTGAAAAATCTGGTGTGGTGTCAGGAAGAGCCGCAGAATCAGGGCGCTTGGGACCAGATCAAGC
>JALXFQ010000445.1 GCA_027067235.1 Gammaproteobacteria bacterium | reverse complement strand
GCATTGTTTCCCGCCATCAGCCTGCGGCGGCGCTGGGCATGGGTGGTTTTGTCACCGGCCCCGGCGGTGTGGTGGCCTGGATGCATCGCATACCGCTGCTGTTGCACGAGGCCAACACGGTTGCCGGCATGACCAACCGCTGGCTGTATCGTTTCTGCACCCGCTTCATGACCGGTTTTGACCGCTGCGATGGCATCAGCGGCGAGTTCGAGGTTACCGGCAATCCGGTGCGCGAAGAAATCTGCCAGCTGGCCGGACAACGCTCGCAGAACGCGCCCGGCGAGCCGCTGCTTCTGTTTGTTTTCGGTGGCAGTCTCGGCGCGCAGGTGTTCAATGAAACAGTGCCGCAGACGCTGGCGGAATTGCCGGAAGCCGAGCGCCCGGCGGTGCTGCACCAGACCGGGCGCGGTAAATATCACGAGACTATTGAGCGTTACCAGAAACTGGGTGTGAAAGCCGATGTCCGCGAATTCATTGATGACATGGCCGCCGCCTACCGCCAGGCGGATCTGGTGGTTTCACGCGCCGGCGCCATGTCGGTGGCGGAGATAGCCTGCGCCGGCGTGGCATCGCTGCTGGTGCCGTATCCCTATGCCGTGAACGATCATCAGCGCCACAATGCCGAGTTTCTGGTATCCCGGCAGGCGGCGGTGCTGGTGGATCAGGATGCCTTGCAGGGCGGCACTTTGCTGAAAGTGCTGAAAACACTGCTCGGCAACCGGCGAAAACTGGCGCGCATGGGCCAGGCCGCCGCCGGGCTGGCCAGACCCGCGGCAACACGCACGGTGGCCGATCGCTGCCTGGAGGCGCTGCATGCGTGACCGGGTGAAAAAAATTCATTTTGTCGGCATCGGCGGCGCGGGCATGAGCGGCATTGCCGAAGTGTTGCTGAACCTGCGCTTTCAGGTGTCCGGTTCCGATATCAAGGCCGGCCCGGCCACCCGGCGCCTGCAGGACATGGGCGCGCAGGTACACATCGGTCACCGCGCCGAGAACATCGCCGGCAGTGATGTGGTGGTGGTTTCCACCGCTATCGACGAGAGTAATCCGGAAATCGCCGAAGCGCGCGCGCAGAAGGTGCCGGTCATACGCCGCGCCGAAATGCTGGCCGAACTGATGCGCTTCCAGAAGGGCATTGCCGTGGCCGGTACGCATGGCAAGACCACCACTACCAGCCTGGTGGCGAGCATACTGGCGGCGGGAGATTTCGACCCGACTTTTGTTATCGGCGGTCTGCTCAACAGTGTCGGCGCCAACGCCAGACTGGGCAAGGGTGAATATCTGGTGGCGGAAGCCGATGAGAGCGACGCCTCGTTTCTGCATCTGCATCCGCAAATCAGCGTGGTCACCAATATCGACGCGGATCATCTGGAAACCTATGGCGGCGATTTCGAAGTGCTGAAAGATACCTTTGTGGAATTTCTGCATCAGCTGCCGTTTTACGGTCTGGCGGTGATGTGCGTCGATGACGAGTTCGTGCGCGAAGTATTGCCACGCATCAACAAACCGGTACTGACCTACGGCACCCGCGAGGAAGCGGATTACCGGGCAACGGATATTTCACAGTCCGGCCTGAGCATGCATTTTACCGTGTCCCGGCCGGGCCAGGACGACTGGCTGGATATTACCCTGCGCCATCCCGGTCAGCACAATGTGCTGAATGCCCTAGCGGCTATAGCCGTGGCGCGCGAAATTGGCGTGAGCGATCGGGCTATCCAGCAAGGCCTGGCCGAGTTTGGCGGCATAGGCCGGCGCATGCAGCAACGCGGGACCATCAGGCTGGGCAAGGGTCAGGTTGTGCTGATCGATGATTACGCCCATCACCCGAAAGAACTGGATGTCACGATTGAGGCGGTAAAGAACGCATGGCCGGAAAAGCGCCTGGTGGTGCTGTTCCAGCCGCATCGTTATACGCGCACGCGTGACCTGCTGGATGATTTCGCCATGGTGCTGGATTCGGTGGACCGGCTGCTGGTTACGGAAGTATATCCGGCCGGGGAAACGCCCATCAGCGGTGCCGACGGGCGCTCGCTGTGCCGTGCCATACGCGCGCGCGGGGTTAATCAGCCGGTGCTGATCGAGTCGCTGGACGAAGCCCGGGATGTACTCGCCAAGGTACTGGAGGATGACGACGTATTGCTGACTCTGGGCGCGGGCGACATCGGCGCCTTTTCGGCGCAACTGGCGCAGGACTACGGGGTGGCGGCATGACCGCGGCGGCAGAAATGACGAACGATATGCTGAAAGGAACAATGAAAGCGCAAGAGCCCATGTCGCGCCATACCAGTTGGCGCGCCGGCGGTGTGGCGGAGTATTTTTATCAGCCGGCGGATCTGCATGATCTGGCGCAGGCGCTGGGGTCTGGAGCATTGCAGCGCCCGGTTACCATGATCGGCCTCGGCAGCAACCTGCTGGTGCGCGACGGCGGCCTGCCGGGCACGGTGATCTGTACCGTTGGCGCCCTGAAAGACCTGACCCTGTTGCAGCCGGGGCTTGTCCGCGCCGAGGCCGGCGTAGCGGGCGCGCAGGTGGCCCGTTTTTCGGTGAAAAACGGACTCGGCGGCGCGCAGTTTCTGGCTGGCATTCCCGGCACCGTGGGCGGCATGCTGGCCATGAATGCCGGCGCGTTCGGCGGCGAAACCTGGCGCATCGTTAAAGCGGTGGAAGTGATGGACGCCAGCGGCCGTATCGACATACGCCATCCGGAAACATTTGAAATCGGTTATCGCCATGTTTCAGGACTGGGCGCGGACGAGTGGTTCGTGGCGGCGCATTTCGAGCTTGCTGCTGCTGATGCAGACGAAAAAGTTCTGGATATACGCGCCCTGCTGGAGCGGCGCGCCGAGGCGCAGCCGGTCAGGACCTGGAATGCGGGTTCGGTGTTCAAGAATCCCAAGGGCGACCACGCTGCGCGGCTGATCGAATCCTGCGGACTCAAGGGTTTGCGCAAGGGCGATGCTGTGGTGTCCGCGAAACACGCCAATTTCATCATCAACGAAGGACAGGCCACGGCAACAGATATCGAATGGCTGATTGAAGCCATTCGCAAAACGGTAGAGACCAGAACCGGGGTGTTACTGGAGCCGGAAGTGCGCATTGTGGGGGAGCCGAAATGAACGATTATGGCAAGGTGGCCGTGCTCATGGGTGGTCCCTCGGCGGAACGCGAAGTGTCGCTGAACAGCGGCGCGGCAGTATTGCAGGGACTGTTGAACCGCGGTGTTGACGCCCACGGCGTGGATGCGGGAGCGGATGTGCTGGACGTATTGAGAGAAGGGGATTTTGACCGCGCTTTTACCATTCTGCACGGCCGCTGGGGCGAGGATGGCGTCATCCAGGGCGGCCTGGAACTGATCGGCCTGCCCTATACCGGCAGCGGCGTACAGGGCTCGGCCCTGGGCATGGACAAGTTGCGCTGCAAGCAGTTGTGGCGCGGCGTGGGTTTGCCGACGCCGGATTTCATCCGACTGACTGCAGGCACGGATATCGATGCCGTAATCGATCAACTGGGCCTGCCGCTGGTGATCAAGCCCAGCCGCGAAGGTTCCAGCATCGGTATCTCC
>JALXFQ010000444.1 GCA_027067235.1 Gammaproteobacteria bacterium | reverse complement strand
GTTCACGCAAGGTGTTTACCGTGGCGGTGGCCATGTCGTTGAACGGCTGGCTGCGGCCGGTGCCGACATTGAATATCCCGCTGCGCCCGGGATGATCGAGAAAATGCAGATTGACCCGGGTCACGTCTTCGACCGAGACAAAATCACGACGCTGGTCGCCATTGGCATAGCCATCCGAGCCTTCGAACAGCCTGACCTTGCCGGTATCGCGGTATTGATGGAAAAAATGAAATGCGACGGAGGCCATGCGGCCCTTGTGCTGCTCGCGGTCGCCATAGACATTGAAATAGCGCAGGCCGACTATCTGCGATTGCGCGTCAGCGTAATGACGCCGCACGTAGCGGTCGAACAGCGTCTTGGAATAAGCGTAGATATTCAGCGGATCTTCATATTCCGGGTTCTCCACAAACACCTTGCCGGCACCATATACCGAGGCGGATGATGCGTAAATGAACTGAGCATTCTGGCTGACGCAGTATTCCAGCAGCGTCTTGGAATATTCGTAATTGTTGTTCATCATGTAGATGCCGTCGGACTCCATGGTGTCCGAGCAGGCGCCTTCATGCACGATGGCACTGATGCGGCCGTCATAGTCGCCCAGCCGTACGCCTTCGATGAAATCGTGACGGTCCAGGTAATCGCTGATGTCGCAATCGGCGATATTGCGGAATTTGTCGGCCCGCGCCAGATTGTCCACCACCAGTATGTCTTTTTCGCCGCGCTGGTTCAGCGCCCTGACCAGATTCGAGCCGATGAAGCCGGCTCCGCCTGTGACTACGATCATAGTGTGTTTCCCATATGTGCGGATAATTCTTCTGCCGAAACGGTGGCTGTACCGAGTTTGCCGACCACGATGCCGGCGGCCTCGTTGGCAAGCATCATGGCCTCGGCCAGCGAGCCGCCAGCGGCCAGAGCCAGGGTCGCCGCGGCGATGACGGTATCTCCGGCGCCACTGACATCATAGACCTCGATGGCGCGCGCCGGGCAATCGGTTACATCGCCGCCTGCTTCAAACAGGGTCATGCCCTTCTCGCTGCGCGTGACCAGCAGGCCAGTCAGTTGCAGTTGCTCGACCATTTGCCGGCCTTTTTGCCGGAATTCGTCCTCGCTGTTCCAGCGCCCCGCCACCTGGGCAAATTCTTTCTCGTTGGGCGTGATCAGGGTCGCCTTGCGGTAGCGCTGGTAATCATCGCCCTTGGGGTCGATGCAGACCGGTACGCCATGCGCCAGGGCCAGCGCCAGTATTTCCGAAATATGTTCAAGCCCGCCCTTGCCGTAGTCGGACAATATCAACGCCTGTGAGCTGTCCAGGTAGTGCTCCACATGGGACAGGATGGCGGACAATATCTCGTGATCCGGCCGCGTTTCCCGGTCTACCCGCAGCAATTGCTGGTTTCTGGACACCAGACGCAGCTTTTCCGTGGTCATCATGTCAGGATCTTCAACGAAGGTGGCGTTGACGCCGGCCTCCAGCATCAGGTTTTTCAGTTGCCCGGCGGCGCTGTCCCTGCCGGTGACCGTGCACAGGCTGGCCTGCCCGCCCAGCGCTGCCACATTCATAGCCACATTGGCGGCTCCGCCGGCGCGGATTTCCTCGTCATCCACCAGCAGCACCGGCACCGGCGCTTCCGGCGAGATGCGGTCGACCGCGCCAAACCAGTAGCGATCGAGCATGACGTCGCCGACCACCAGCACTCTGGCTTTGGAAAAGCGGGCGGGCATGATCAGGCTTTGCTCCGGGCTGGCATGAGATTCGCTGCTCAGGGCCGGCCGATGGCGAAATAATCCAGCCCGGCGTCGCGCACATGCTCGGGATCATAGATGTTGCGCCCGTCGAAGATGGCCTTGCCGCGCATGTCCGATTTGATGCGTTCGAAATCGGGGCTGCGGAAAGCCTTCCATTCGGTCACCACCAGCAACGCATCGGCGTCCTGCAGGGCGGCATAGGGTTCATCCACCAGTTCCAGGCCCTGCTGCTGCGGATAACTGTGTGCGATTTCCTCCATGGCGGCCGGGTCATAGGCGGCCACGCTGGCGCCGCGCCGCCACAGGCCTTCCATGATGACGCGGCTGGGGGCTTCGCGTATATCGTCGGTCTCCGGTTTGAAGGCCAGACCCCAGATGGCGACCTTCTTGCCGGACAGGTCATCAAAATACTGCTCCAGCTTGTTCAGCAGAACGGATTTCTGGTCCTCGTTGACGGCTTCCACCGCGTCCAGCAGGCGGGCGTCATAGCCGTTTTCCCGGGCGGTGCGATGCAGGGCCTTCACATCCTTGGGAAAACAGGAACCGCCGTAGCCGCAGCCGGGATAGATGAAGTGATAGCCGATGCGCGGGTCAGAGCCAATGCCGCGGCGCACCGCCTCGATATCCACGCCCAGTCTTTCCGCCAGATTTGCCATTTCGTTCATGAACGAAATTTTGGTGGCGAGCATGGCGTTGGCGGCGTATTTGGTCATCTCGGCAGAGCGTATGTCCATCATGATGACGCGGTCGTGATTGCGATTGAACGGCGCATACAGCTCGCGCATCATTTCCGCCGCACGCTGGTCTTCGGTGCCGACTATGACACGGTCGGGTTTCATGAAATCTTCCACCGCGGCGCCTTCCTTGAGGAATTCCGGATTGGAAACCACGCTGAAAGGAATGTCGGCGCCGCGTTTGTCCAGCTCGACCTGTACGGCCGCCTTGACTTTCTCCGATGTGCCCACCGGCACGGTGGATTTGGTGACGATGACGCGGTAGTCAGCCAGGTTCTGGCCGATGCTTTCGGCCACGGCCAGCACATGCTGCAAATCCGCCGAGCCGTCTTCGTCCGGCGGTGTACCCACGGCAATGAACAATATGTCGCCATGATCGACGCCAGCGGCTATGTCGGTGGTGAAATGCAGGCGCTCGTTGCTGACGCCCTCGGCGACGATGGCGTCCAGACCGGGTTCGTAAATGGGGATCTCGCCCTGCCTGAGTCGTTCCACCTTGCCGGCATCATTGTCGATGCAAGTGACATTGTTGCCCACCTGTGACAGACAAGCCCCTGTGACGAGACCGACATAGCCCGTGCCTATGACCGTGACATTCATGATTTTCAGTTTTCCAGATCAGATTTGTAATGCTGCGCGATTATCCGGTATTCGTTTGCCAAGTTCACGTATTTTCACGGCCGATCTCGAGAACTTGCGCAATTTCTTGGTTGATTTGCCGCAGCGTTGCCGCCGGGTCCTGCGACTGGGTGATCGGCCGTCCAATCACCAGGTAGCTGCTGCCGGCGCGTATGGCCCGGGCCGGCGTCATGACACGACGCTGGTCGCCGTGATCGACGCTGGCAGGGCGGATGCCCGGTGTAACCAGCAGCGTGTCATTGCCGAGCTGCTGTCTCAGCGTAGCCGCTTCCCACGGCGAGCAGACCACGCCATCCAGTCCGGACTGAACCGCCTGCCGCGCCAGCGCGCCCACCAGATCTGGCAAATCACCACACAGCCCGACGTCATTGATTTCGTCCGGCTGGTGCGAGGTCAGTATGGTCACGCCAATCAGTAGTGGAGCGCGGCCATCCTGGCTTGCAAGCGCCTGTTTCGCCTGCTGCATCATGCGCCGTCCGCCCAGGCAGTGCACATTCATCATCCACACATCCAGCGCAGCCGCGGAACGGCAGGCCGCCGCCACAGTATTGGGAATGTCATGGAATTTCAGATCCAGGAAAACGTCGAAACCGGCGGCGCTCAGGTGCCTGACGAATTCCGGTCCTTCCGCCACAAACAGTTGCAGGCCTATTTTCAGCTTGCAGTCCTGCGGCGACACCGTTTCCACAAAGCGCATGGCCGCCCGTTGATCGGGGTAGTCGAGAGCGACGATAACTTTTGCCTGTTTGCTCATGTTCAGCTCCTGCGCAGAACCGTATTCCATTGATGACAACCGGGACATTGCCAGTAGTGTATATTGCATTCATAACCGCACTGGATGCAGCGGTATTCACTGAAATCCTCCAGCACGGTCTGCAGGGCGTCAGTCAGCGACTCGCCCTTCCTGTTCAGCAATTGCAGATCATGCTGCCTGTTCAGGGCGGCCAGCGCGGCGGCTCCCGCGTGATCTTGCAGCCACTGGCGTTTGATGCGCTCGGCCTTTTCCTGCTGCCCCCGGTGGCCATGCCAGTCGGCCACCAGCAAGACCGAATTGAGGCCGGGCAAGTCCTGTTCCAGTCGCCCGATGAATCGCTCCAGCGTGGGCTGCATACCATTGTCGGCATAAATATCAACGATCTGCCCCACAAGCTCGTCAAAATAGGCCGGGTCCAGCCTGTGGATTTTTTTCCAGTATTTTTTTGCTTCCCTGAGGTCGCTTCTCTGCACGGCTTCGCGCGCAAGCAGATCATAGGCGCGGACGCAATGCCTGTCCGCGGCCAGGGCTTTTTTCAGCAGCGGGATGGCAGCCCTGCCCAGATGTGAGTCGATCTTGTTTTGCGCCAGCTCGCAGAAATAATGCGACAGGTTTTTCTTGAACTCCGTATGCCCGAGGCCGACCAGTTTGTGGGCGATTTCCGCCGCCTTGCTCCATTCTTTTTCCTGTTCGTAGATGCTGATGAGCAGTTTCAGCGCCTGAGTGTGCGCCGGCTCCAGATTGATGAATTCGATGAACAGGTTTTCCGCCCGGTCGAGCAAGCCGGCGCGGTAATAGTCCTGCCCCAGTTCATACAGCGCGTTGGCCCGCTGTGATCTGTCCAGGTCGGAGCGGACGATCAGGCTCTGGTGAATGCGGGTGGCGCGCTCGATATTGCCCTTGCGCCGGTACAGGTTACCCAGCGCCAGATGCAGCTCCACCGTTTCAGCATCGGCTTTCAGCACCTGAATGAAAGTATCAATGGCCTTGTCGGGCTGTTCATTGAGCAGATAGTTGAGGCCCTTGAAATACAGGCTGGACAGTTTTTTCTGCTGCCCGGCGCGGGTCCGGCCACGCAACTGGAAGGCCAGTAACAACAGCAGTATGGCTGCCGGAACCAGCAACCACGGTGAAAGGTTCACCTCAGGAGAGTTCCTCTGGGCTGTCGCCGCGATAGCTGGCCAGCTCCTTTTCTTTCTTTTTGACTTCGCGGCGCAAACGCGACGAGCGAGCCCTGGTTCTGATCAGGGACAGACCCATGGTCAGCCAGCCGGCCAGCACCCCAAACGAGAAAGTGACAAAGATGATCAGCCACATGGGGACTTCACGGGAAAAGCCGAGGTAATAGTTGATCTGGCCGGATTGCTGATTCTTCATCATGATCGTGACGACCAGCAGAATAACGACAAGCGCCGTAAAAACAGTGATGATACGTTTCATTTCCTGAATACCCGCAAGCCTGACTGTTGATGGACAGCCGGGTTACTGTTCCATTCCCTGATTCACCTGTTCCCGCAAGGCCTTGCCAGGCTTGAAGTGCGGAACATATTTGCCCGGCACATGAACCTGCTGTCCGGTTTTCGGGTTGCGGCCGGTGCGAGCCGCGCGATAGTGCAGTGAAAAACTGCCAAAGCCGCGTATTTCAATACGGCCCTGGGTCGCCAGCGTACGGGTCATCTTGTCCAGAATTTCGTTAACCGCGAAATCCACGTCGCGATAACTGAGTTGAGGCTGGTGTAGCGCCAATGTGTCAATTAGTTCGGATTTGGTCATCTCCTCCCACCATTCGATTGAGCTGAAGCTTTATGTCTGCCCTTTTTGCCCAATAATATAACCGCACAAGTGAGCGGAGTACATCCCTGTTCCCCGATATATCTGCGGAAAATAAAGGATTTTTCTCAATCCTTGTTCTTTTCCAGTAATTGTTGCTTGAGTTTCTCGCCTAACGCGGTGCTGCCGCTCATGGTCTGGCGGGTGTATTCCTGCACGACCTGGGCTTCCTGCTCGGCTTCGCGGGCCTTGACGGAAAGAGACAGTGAGCGGTTCTTGCGGTCGATACTGGTAATCTTGGTTTCGACTTCATCACCTTCGGACAATACGGTTCTGGCATCTTCCACCCGGTCGCGGGACAGCTCGGAAGCGCGCAAATAGCCTTCGACGCCGTTGCCGAGGTCAACGACTGCGCCCTTGGCGTCCACGCTGACCACCTTGCCGGTGACGATGCTGCCTTTGCCGTGGGCGCTGACATAGGAGGAAAACGGATCGTCCTCGACCTGTTTGATGCCCAGGGAGATGCGCTCACGCTCGGGATCCACTGCCAGCACCACTGCCTCCACTTCCTGGCCCTTGCGGTATTCCAGCACCGCTTCCTCGCCAGGCATGTCCCAGGACAGATCGCTGAGATGAATAAGGCCGTCGATGCCACCGTCGAGGCCGACGAATACGCCAAAGTCGGTAATCGACTTGATCTGGCCCGAAATCTTGTCGCCCTTGTTGTAATTGCTGGCGAATTCTTCCCAGGGATTGGCTTTACACTGCTTCATGCCCAGAGAAATGCGGCGGCGTTCCTGATCGACGTCGAGAACGACTACTTCCACCTCGTCACCGGGCTGCACCACCTTGGATGGATGCACGTTCTTGTTGGTCCAGTCCATTTCCGATACATGCACCAGACCTTCCACGCCTTCTTCCAGCTCGACAAAAGCACCGTAATCGGTGATGTTGGTCACCTTGCCGAAAACACGGGTGCCCACCGGGTAGCGGCGGGTCAGATGCTCCCACGGATCCTCGCCCAGTTGCTTGATGCCCAGCGATACGCGATTGCGTTCGCGGTCGAATTTAAGCACACGGGCCTCGATTTCATCACCAACCGCCAGTACTTCGGACGGATGCTTGACGCGCTTCCAGGCGATGTCGGTAATGTGCAGCAGGCCGTCGAGACCACCCAGATTGACGAATGCGCCATAATCGGTCAGGTTCTTGACGACGCCCTTGACGATCTGGCCTTCTTCCAGGTTTTTCAGCAGCTCCTCGCGTTCCGCGCTCAGTTCCTTCTCCACTACGGCGCGGCGGGAAACCACGACATTGTTGCGTTTGCGGTCGAGCTTGATGACCTTGAATTCCAGTTCCTGTCCTTCCAGATAAGTGGTGTCCTTGACCGGGCGCACGTCCACCAGAGAGCCGGGCAGGAAGGCGCGCACGGAAGAAATCATGACAGTAAAGCCACCCTTGACCTTGCCGGTGAGCACACCCTTGACGATGGACTGCTCTTCCGAGGCTTTTTCCAGATCGTCCCAGATGCGGGCGCGCAGGGCTTTCTCGCGGGACAGGCGCGTTGCGCCAAAACCGTCTTCTATGGCCTCGATGACTACTTCCACATCGTCGCCCACGTTGACATCCAGCTCGCCATCGGCATTTTTGAACTGGGAGACAGGAATCATGCCTTCGGATTTGAGGCCGGCGTCGACAATGACCATTTCATCATCGATATCGACGACTTTGGCGGTGATGAGCGCGCCAGGGCGCATTTCTTTGTTGGCTATACTTTGTTCAAACAGTTGGGCGAAATTTTCGGACATGTGGTTAGGTTTCAGTTAAGTAACAGTTGGTTATGGATTCTGCCGGCTTCTGGCCGACCCCTGTGGCGCCCGGTCGCATCAGCGGCCGGAAGCCGGTCTATCGGTTTTTTTGCGGTAGAGTTCGAGTATCCGGTTCAACACCTCGTCTATGGACAGGGATGTGGTATCCAGCTCGATCGCATCTTCCGCAGGCAATAAAGGAGAAGCGCGACGAGTAGCATCCTGCTCGTCGCGCTTCCGTATTTCTTGCAAAACGTCCGCCATTATCGCATTGATGCCCTTATCGTTCAACTGCCTGACGCGCCTTTCAGCGCGCACCCGCGGGTCGGCCAGCAGAAATACTTTCAGGTTCGCATCGGGAAACACGGTCGTACCCATGTCGCGGCCGTCGGCAACCAGCCCGGGCGGCTGGCGAAAAGCGCGCTGCCGGTCTAACAAGGCAGCGCGGACTTCGGGGATGGCGGCAATTCGCGAAGCGGACCGGCCGCAGCTTTCCGTGCGGACCTGCCCGGTTACATCCGTATCCTGGTAGATCACCCGGCAAACATCGCCGGGGTCAGGCGCGAAACGCAAAGGCAGTTTTTTTGCCAGTGAAACAAGAGCTTGTGTGTCAGACAAGTCGATATCCGCCTTTTCAGCGCCCCAGGCCAGAGCGCGATAAATCGCGCCGCTGTCCAGATAATGCCAGCCCAGTCGCTGCGCCAGACGCTGGCCGACAGTGCCCTTGCCGACGCCGCCAGGACCGTCCAGCGTAATCACCGGCAGGCTGGACTCAGTCACGCCCGGATCGCTGCCAGTTTCAGGCCGGCGGCTTGCGCTGTAGCAACAAAGTCAGGAAACGACGTGGCGACATTTTTGCTGTTTTCGATGGTGATTTCGTCATCGGCGCACAGACCGCACATGGCGAAGGCCATGGCGATGCGGTGATCGCCGTGGCTGTCAATCACGCCGCCGCCAGGCTGGCCGCCCTCGATAATCATGCCGTCGGCCGTGCTGCAGGCATGGATGCCCAGAGTCTGCAAACCCTGTTCCATGACGGCAATCCGATCACTTTCCTTGACCCGCAGTTCTTCCGCGCCGCTGACGATGGTCTCGCCGTCTGCGCAGGCCGCCGCCACGAACAGCATGGGGAATTCGTCGATGGCCAGCGGTACCAGATGCTGCGGTATGCGAGCACCCTGCAGCCTGCGACCACGAACATGGATGTCGGCCACCGGTTCGCCGCCCACTTGCTGTTCATTGCGCAGGCTCAGATCGGCGCCCATGAGTTTGAGTATTTCAATCACGCCGGTGCGGGTGGGATTGATGCCGATGTGTTTCAGCACCACCTCGGAGCCCGGCGTCATGGCCGCACCCGCCATGAAAAACGCAGAAGAGGAAATGTCTGCCGGCACGGCGATGTCGGTAGCGCTGAGCCGCTCTCCCCCTACCAGCGACAGGCGGTTGCCGTCCGTGTTTACCTCGTAGCCAAAGCCGTTGAGCATGCGTTCGGTGTGGTCGCGGGTGGGCGCTGGCTCGATCACCGTGGTTTCGCCTTCAGCATACAAACCGGCCAGCAACAGGGCGGACTTGACCTGGGCGCTGGCCACTTTCAGCGTATGGCTCATGCCCCGCAATGCCTGTCCTCCGTGGATGTGAATGGGCGGCGTGCCATCGGCCGACAATGCAATGCTGGCGCCCATGGCGTTGAGCGGATCGGCGATACGTCCCATGGGACGCTGGCTCAGGGAAGCGTCGCCAGTCAGTTGCGTATCAAACGCCTGCCCCGCCAGCACACCGGACAGCAGGCGCATGGCGGTGCCGGAATTGCCCATGTCCAGCGCCGCTGCTGGCGCTTTCAGGCCATCGATGCCGGCCCCGGTCACGATCCATTGCTCGCCCTGCTTGCGTATATCCACGCCCATGGCGCGGAAAGCGGCAATGGTGGCCAGCACATCTTCGCCTTCCAGCAGGCCGGAAATGCGCGTCACGCCATCGGCCAGGGAAGCGAACATGATGGCGCGGTGGGATATGGATTTGTCGCCGGGGATGTGTATGTCGCCGCGGAGAACGCCGCCAGGCGTCACTTTCATGCTGTTCATGGTTGTCGCTTTTCCAGCCAGTCGTCGCGATGGGATTTGGCTTCCTCGAACATTGTGTAGAGCCCCGCTGCATCGCCCTGTTTGATCATGCTTTTCAGTTTGCCCAGAATTTGTTCAAAGCCGCTGATGGCGTCCACCAGCGGGTCGCGGTTGCACAGCCCGACATCGCGCCACATGGTCGGGTCGCTGGAGGCGATGCGGGTGAAATCGGCAAAGCCGCCAGCGGCATATTCGAAAAAACCGCGGCCATTGTCGGCATGCAGCAGATAACTCACCAGCGCATAGGCCAGCATATGCGGCAAATGGCTGGTGGCGGCAAAAATTTCGTCGTGGCTCTGCGCCGGTAATTCAGTAACCTCGGCGCCGGTGAGCTGCCACATGCGGCGCACCAGAGTCAGTGCTTCCCGGTCGGTTTCGGGCTCGGGCGTGAGCACCACCTTGTGCTTCATGAACAGCCCGGCGTCGGCGGCGGCTGCGCCGGATTTCTCCGCTCCGGCAATGGGATGGGCCGGGACGAACCGCCCGGGCATGAAGCCATACTCGGTTTTCGCCGCGTTGATGACTTGCTGCTTGATGCTGCCCACATCGGTGAGGATGGCCTGCCCGGGCAGGTGGTCCCTGATCCTGGCCAGCACTTCACCGGTGCTGCATACCGGCGTGGCGAGCAACACCAGATCCGCGCCGCGAACAGCCCTGGCCGGGTCCTGGTCATGGCGGTCGATGAGGCCGCGATCCAGCGCTGTCTGCAGGTTTTCGAGATTGCGGCCCACGCCCACCACTTCGCCCACGGCCTGTTTGCTTTTCAGCGCTGCCGCCAGCGAACCGCCAATCAGGCCAACGCCTATAACGGTCAGTCTGGGAATAAAAAAGGATTTATCAGACATGCTGCAGCATCAGGAAACGACCTGGGACAGGGCTTCGATGAA
>JALXFQ010000443.1 GCA_027067235.1 Gammaproteobacteria bacterium | reverse complement strand
AAATATTTCAGCGAGGCCGCCATATTGCCGAAGCGGGTGGGGCTGCCCAGCGCCAGAGCCGAGCAGCCGGTCAGATCCTCGACGGCGACAAACGGCGGGCCGTCGGCCGGAACGTCGGGTCGGACGGCTTCGGTTTCAGCAGAAACTTCCGGCACGGTGCGCACCCGCGCTTGCATGTCATCCACATGTTCGATGCCACGCGCAATCAGTCGCGCCATTTCAGCGGTGGCGCCGTGGCGGCTGGCGTAAAGCACCAGAACATAGGCCATCAGAGTATATCCAGCACGTTTTCCGGCGGCCGACCGATAGCGGCCTTGCCGTCATGGATGACAATGGGACGCTCGATCAGTACCGGATTTTCCACCATGGCGCGGATCAGGTCGTCGTCGCTTAATTCCGTATTGCCCAGACCCAGTTCCTTGTATTCTTTCTGTTTCTTACGCATCAGATCGCGCGGCGACAGGTTCAGCATGGCCAGTATGTCACGCAGCTCCGCTTCGTCGGGCGGCTGTTCAAGATACAGCCGCTGTTGCGGTTCAATACCCTTGTCCTGCAACAATTGCAGGGTTTGCCGTGACTTGCTGCAGCGCGGGTTGTGCCAGATACTGACGCTCATGGGGTGTCCTCTCGTTATTGTCGTCGCGGGATGTTATACCATAGGAAACGGTCGGCGCGGAATGAATCACGAACCAGGGCGTCTGAACATACAATGACACCAGAATACGAAGGATGGAAAATGAAAAACAGGCAACATCGTCTCCTGGCTCAAGGGCTTTTCGGCGCGCTGGTTTTGCTGGGCGCAGCGGCGCATGCCGTGCAGACCCGCGATCCGGAAAGCTATTTTTTCGATCAGTCTTTTGGTGATTTGCGCGAAGAAGCGCAGACCATCCGCGACGAGGGCAAGCAGGCCATCATGGTGATGTTCGAGTCGGAAGACTGCCCGTGGTGCGCAAAAATGAAAAAAACCGTACTTAACCAGGCGGATGTGCAGGACTATTACCGGGCGCATTTTCGCAATCTGTCCCTGTTTATCGACAGCGACAATCCGTTGACTGATTTTTCCGGCAGGGAAACCACGGAAAAAGATTTCAGCTTCAGGCAGCATCGCGTGCGCGCCACGCCGGTGTTCGGTTTCTTCGACCAGAACGGCAAAATGGTGGTGCGCTATACCGGCGTGACCCGCAACAAGCAGGATTTTCTGGCACTGGGAGAATATGTGGCCGGTGGTCACTACAAAAAAATGAAATTCCGGCCCTGGCTGAAGTTGCACAGGCAGGGGCAGTAGGATCGTGCTGCGGCGACTGCTTCTGGTATTGCTGGTTGTTACCGCGGCTCGGGCCGACGACAGCGCCGCGCCTGCCAGCAAGCTGCCTTCGCCGCTGACCCTGCAGGCGGCTCTGGCCATAGCGCGCCAGAATCATCCCGAACTGGATATCGCCGAAGCGCAGATTCAGCAGCAACAGGCGAAAACCCTGGAACAGGTGTCCGACGCCGGCCTGCAGGCGTCGCTGCGGCTGCAGCCGCAATGGGTCAAACCGGTGGAGCCGGAAATCGACGAGCCGGCCTGGGTGGAAGACCATTTCGGCGAAATCAGCGTCAGCAAGCAGCTCACCGATTTTGGCCACGTCCGCGCTCTGCGCCAGGGCGGAAAGGCGCGCACCGAGGCGGCGGCAATCGCTCTGTCAGGCTTGCGCAACCGCCGTGAACTGGCCGTCATGCGGCTGTTTTTTGACGTGCTGATCGCCGACATGCAGGCGCAGCGGGATCGCGAAGCCATGGCCCTGAGTTTCGTCACGTTGGACAAACTGCGCAACCGCGCCGAACTGGGTGAGTTGTCCGACGTGGATCTGCTCAGGGCCGAAAGCGAATACCAGGCCGTTCGCATGACTTTTTATCGCAGCGAATCGGAGCAATCCAACAGCCGCGCGCGGCTGGCGGCAGCCCTGAACGTTCCCGGTGAACTGCCCTCGGAACTGCAAACGCCGCAACTGGAACAGCTGGCCCGGCCGGTTCCGGAGTATCAGCAGATATTGCAGCATCTGTTGCAGAACAATGACGCGCTGAAACAGAAAACCCTGCTGGTGGAAGCGGCGCAGCAGGCGCTGAAAGCCGCTCGCAGTCAGCGTTACCCCAGTATCAGCGCCGATCTGGCGGCATATGCCTGGGAAAGGAAACTGCGGCGGCGCAATGATGCGGTGGCGGGCCTGCACCTTGACGTCCCCCTGTTTCAGGGTGGTCAGGTCAAGGCGGCTATTGGCGAGGCCCAGGCCGAACTGGTGCAGGCCAGGGCCGACCGGCGCAAGGTGGAGCTGGCGCTGTATGCCTCGGCCATGGAACTGTCGGGGCGTTTGTCGAACCTGAAAGATGAAAAAGAATCCTTGAAAACATTGCTGGATTACCGAGATTATTATCTCGAGCGCAGCCGCGCCCTGTACGAGATGGAGCAAAAGACCGATCTGGGTGACGCCATGGTGCAGTTGTCATCGGCCCAGCTCAAGGTATTGCAGGTTGACGCCGCGCTTGCCCTGGCCTGGAAAGAGCTGGAAGCGCTGGCTGGTGGCAAGCCGCTGGTGGCGTCGGCTGACGAGGAGAAATCAAAAAATGAAAATGAATAAATCGTATCGATGGGCGGCGTTATTGCTGGCTGGTGCCAGTCTGTCCCTGGTCGCCATGCCGGCGGCTGTGGCCGAGCCGCGGACTGCGCAGGTCAAACCGGCAGGTCAGGCCTGGCTCGCCATGCCGGTGTCCGGCGTGGTGGAGCAGGTTTATGTCAGCGCCGGCCAGCAGGTGAAAAAAGGCGACAGGCTGGTGGCGCTGGAACGGGCATTGCCCGAGGCCGAACTGAAAGCGGCGGAAACCATCATGCAGTCGGCCAAAGGTGATCGTGACGAGGCCAAACGCGAGCTGGACCGCGCCCGGGAACTGTATGATCGCACCTTGCTGTCCACTGTGGATCTGCAAAAGTCGCGACTGGATTACCAGCGCGCCGAAGCGGATTACCAGCAAAAAAGACTGGCCTGGCTGCGCGCCCGCTATGCCTTCGACAAATCCGTGCTGAAAGCGCCGTTCGACGGCGTAGTCCGCGAGCGCCGGGTGGAGCCGGGCGAATACGTCGCCAGTGAATTCTCGCCGCGGGTGCTGATTGTTCTGGAGCGCCAATGACATCAGCCGATTGCCGCCACTATCTGGTTTCGGGGCGTGTGCAGGGCGTTTTCTATCGCGCTTCGGCGCAGGCCGAGGGCCAGCGTCTGGGTCTTGATGGCTGGGTCAGGAACCTGGCCGATGGCCGCGTGGAAGCAGTGGCCTGTGGCGATGCGGAAATGCTGGAGCGTTTTGAATCCTGGCTGCGTCAGGGCCCGACCTTTGCCCGCGTCAGCGCGGTGGCGGTAGAAAGCTGGGGCGGCGAGCTGCCGGAGCAGGGGTTTGTTGTCAGTATTTAGCCTCAAGCGGAACCCGGCAGGGGATTTCATGCACCGCTTGCTCTGAAGAGTAGGTTGCGAGGCTGGAGGTTAGACGCTTGGGGCTTTAGCTATCCGAACTCCTGAACCAACACTGGAGCAACCCCAT
>JALXFQ010000442.1 GCA_027067235.1 Gammaproteobacteria bacterium | reverse complement strand
ATTCCACCTTTTTCCTCGCTCCTCACATACAGGAGAAGATTATGGGTTTTGGACCAACTGAACTGATACTGATTTTACTCATCGTGCTGGTGCTGTTCGGCGCAAAAAAATTGCGTAACGTGGGCGGAGACCTGGGCGGCGCCATCAAGAATTTCCGCCAGGCGGTAAAGGAAGGCGAAGAAGAAGAGGCCGAAAAGATCGAAAGCAGGGAAGAGGGCAAGGTGATCGACGCCGAGTTCACTTCTTCGGAAAAAGAAAAAGTCTGACGGACTCGCCCGCAACATGTTTGATATAGGCTTCTGGGAAGTCTTTGTAATCGGCATCATCGCCCTGTTCGTGGTTGGTCCCGAACGCCTGCCCGACCTGGCCCGCAAGGCCGGCATGTATTACTCGAGGCTTTCCCGCTTTATCTCCGGGGTAAAGGCCGATATCGACCGCGAAATGGGCGCGGGCAACCTGCGCGAGCTGAAAGAAGTCCAGGACCAGTTTCGTCAGGCCCAGCAGGATTTCAAATCGGCGGGCAACAGTATCATGGAGTCCATACCAAACCCCGAGCTTGACGACGCCCTGATCAATGCGCCTGCCGTGGATCTGAAAAAATCCAGGCCCGTGGCAACCGATGCTGCCGCCGATCCCGACGACCCCTCAGCCCGGCAGGACAAAACCGCCCCGGCCGACAGCAAATAATGCAGTCCAACGACGAAATACTGGAGAAGGAGCAGTCCTTCATTAGTCATCTGCTCGAACTGCGCACGCGCTTGATGCGCGCGGTTATAGCGGTGCTGGTGGTTTTCGCGGCGGCGTTTCCGTTTGCCAACAAGCTCTATGCGCTGCTGGCCAAACCGCTGATCGCCAGCATGCCCGAGGGGACGACCATGATTGCCACCGAGGTGGCATCGCCGTTTCTGACGCCGCTGAAAGTCACCTTTTTTTTCGCCTTCGTGGTGGCGATACCCGTGGTGCTTTACCAGCTCTGGGCATTCGTGGCGCCGGGTTTGTACAGGAACGAGAAACGTCTGGTTCTGCCGGTGGTAACGGCCAGCGTCATACTGTTCTTTTTGGGCGGCCTGTTCGCCTATTTTGTTGTTTTTCCAATGATATTCAGCTTCTTCCAGGCCACTGCGCCGGACGGCGTGGCGGTGATGACCGATATTCAGGCATATCTGAATTTCGTCATCAAGCTGTTTCTGGCTTTCGGTTTTGCCTTTGAAGTGCCCATATTCACCATGCTGGTGATCAAAATGGGATTCGCCACGCGGGAATCCCTGAGCAGAAAACGGCCATATATTTTTGTCGGCGCCTTTGTCGTGGGAATGTTATTGACGCCGCCGGACATTATCTCCCAGGCCATGCTGGCCATACCCATCTGGCTGCTGTTCGAACTCGGCCTGTTGTTGTCTTCTTTTGTTGGTTCGACAACCGACGAGGTAGAAAATGCAGGCGATATGGATGACGAGGCCGCCGAAAAGGAACTGAAATCCGGTATTGCCGAGCTGGAGTCCCTGGACAAGAAGCTGGAATGATCTGGCTTGCGTCCGCATCGCCGCGCCGCCGGGAGTTGCTGAAACTGCTGGGCATCGAATTTGATGTGGTGAGGCCGGATATGCACGAAGCGGTGCTGCCGAATGAAGCGCCCGGTGACTATGTGATGCGCATGGCGCGCGAGAAAGGCAGGCTTGCCGGGCGCAAGCTGGAAGCTGATGCTGTCATACTGTCCGCTGATACCAGCGTTATCAGGGATGGCGAAATTCTGGGTAAACCGGCGGACAGGGACGACGCCGTGGCCATGCTGGGCAGGCTGCAAGACGCCACGCATCAGGTCATCACTGCTGTGATGCTGAGCCGCGGCGACCGCCAGTCCCGGGCGCTGTCTGTCAGCGAAGTGGATTTTGGCCCCATGACAGACAAAGAGATTCTGGCATACTGGGAAACCGGCGAGCCCGCCGACAAGGCGGGCGCCTACGGCATTCAGGGCATCGGTGGTGCGTTTATTCGCGAAATCCGAGGAAGCTATACCGGCATAGTCGGGTTACCATTGTACGAAACAAGAAATCTTTTGAAGCAATGGAGTTTGCTGTGATTCCTGAAACAACCACTCCCCCAGCCTCCAGCCTCTAGCCTCGTAACAATGAGCGAAGAAATACTCATCAACGTCACCCCGCAGGAAACCCGCGTCGCGCTGGTGGAAAACGGCATGTTGCAGGAAGTGCTGGTAGAACGCAGCGAAAACCGCGGCTACGTGGGCAATATCTACAAGGGCAAGGTGGTGCGCATTTTGCCCGGCATGGAGGCGGCTTTTGTCGAACTGGGGCTGGCGCGCACCGGTTTTCTGCATGTCTCCGATGTGCTCAGTCACGAGCAGAAAATCGCCAACGGCCACGACGGCGGCGCGGAAAAGCGGTCGCCACATATCGCCGAACTGCTGCGGCCGGGCAAGGATGTTATCGTGCAGGTGGTGAAAGAGCCCATTGCCAGCAAGGGCGCCCGCCTGACCACCGAAATCTCAGTACCTTCGCGCTATCTGGTGTATTTGCCGGGCTCCAGCCGCATAGGCGTATCCCAGCGCATCCGCGAGCCGGAGACTCGTGACCGTCTGCGCGCGCTGGTGGAGCGCGCCATGGAGGAGGAGGGCATGAAAGGTGGCGTTATTGTTCGCACCATGGCGGAGACTGCCGACGATGACGAGATCATTGCCGAGCTCAAATATCTCAGGCGCGTCTGTTCGCGCATCAAAAAACGCATGCAAGATCCAACGGTTACCGGCGAGGTGCATACCGAATTGCCGTTAACCTTCCGGATCATGCGCGACATATTGCCGGAAAACATCGAAAAAGTGCGCATCGACTCCAGGGAGACATTCAACGCTGCGGTAGAATTCGCGCGCGAATTCGTCCCGGAACTGGAAGACAAGATGGAGTACTATCCGGGCGAACGACCGATTTTCGATTTGTACTCCATTGAAGACGAAATCATCAAGGCTCTGGGCAGCAAGGTGCCGCTGAAATCCGGCGGCTATCTGGTTATCGATCCCACCGAGGCCATGACCACCATCGACGTCAACACCGGCGGTTTCGTCGGCCGCAAGAACCTCGAAGAAACCCTGTTCAAGACCAATATGGAAGCGGCCTATTCCATCGCCCGGCAGTTGCGCCTGCGCAATATCGGCGGCATCATTATCATCGACTTCATCGACATGGGCGATCCCGAACACCAGCGCCAGGTGTTGCGCACGCTGGAAAACGCCCTGGCCCGCGACCACGCCAAAACCAGCGTTAACGACATGTCGCCGCTGGGGCTGGTGGAGGTCACCCGTAAACGCACCCGCGAAAGCCTGCAACAAACCCTGTGCGAGCCCTGCCCGGTATGCGAAGGCCGCGGCGTCCTGCGCACCGCCCGCACAGTCTGCTACGAAATCTTCCGCGAGTTGCTGCGCGAGGTGCGCCAGTTCGAAGCGAAAGAATACATGGTGATTGCCTCGCAGGTGGTCATCGACATGCTGCTCGACGAGGAGTCCAGCAGTCTGGCGGATTTGCAGGACTTTATCGGTAAACCCATCCGCTTGCAGGTGG
>JALXFQ010000441.1 GCA_027067235.1 Gammaproteobacteria bacterium | reverse complement strand
GCGCGCGGGGCCGCGACCCCGCATCGAAAATAAACCGCCGCGATAGCGGCAACAACGCCCTCCACCTAAGTTTGGTGCATTCTCAACTCTCTGCCACAAATAAATAAGTATCGTGTCCCCAGAATATCCTAATAAGTATCGTGTCCCCAGAATACAAGTATCGTGTCCCCAGAATACCCAGAATACACATCTTCCCGTCTCGGGGTCGTAATCCCGCGCGCCGAAGCGCACCAGGCCGGTGTGCTGATCGTAGAGGCCTCCGGCAAAGCCGAATGGCTGGGCCGCTCCTGCGCTTCCGTGCACCTGCGGCATTCGTGCGTCCTTTCACATCAAAGCCGGGGTTGGTGTCGTTGATTACTCCTCACTTGAGGGATATCCTGATATCTCTACTGAAAAACAGAATTCTGAGATACACCGTAGGACGTCGCGTCCCAAAAAAGCGTTACAAACGATGGTCTCCTCTACAGAATAAAATATACCCACCCTTAATATTGCATGCAAAGGACTCAGAAAAGGAAATAATGGGAGAAGCCCTTCAATGAATAAGTACACCGCCTCGTTTACATCGACACCTTCCCTTGAGCCATGGGTTAGAACAAAATACTCTTTCTCGCCCTCGCCCCTGCTTTCGATTACATAACCCTCTGGCAATATGTGATTTTCAAACGCGGGCGCATCTGACCCTAAATCTAGCTCAACATCAATTTCCAAAATAAGCCCCCGGAAGCTTCCCACTGCATCCCTTCTCTCCACGCGGGGAGTTCTGGGGAGTTCTGGGGACACAATACCTATCTCTACCCCTTCGCCACCAACTCAAATCTCCCCGGATTCTCAATCGACGCCACCTACAAATCCACATCAATATCCGGCCAGTAGAGATACCCCGGCGCAGGCTGGTCAACGTGAATAACTGCCTTTAGCGGCTGATCCTTGAACCACGGAAAGTTTTCGTACGACATGAAGTGCTCACCCTCTTCCATCGACAACCAGAAGCCCTGGCTGAATATGTCGGTAATTTCAGCGACCATTACGTTCAAACTGCGATTGGATGCAACTCATATACCTTCGCCTTGCCAGCGATGGATTTCAGGTCGCCTTTTCTCAGCGCCTCTCTGATTTCATCCAGCTTGTAAGCTTCATCCAGAGACAGGTAGGGAGACCACTCGTCTTCGTTGACAATAAGCTCCACATCGACTTCAGCTGCATATTTGCCTTCATGAATGAATTTGATTTTGTGTTGGGTCTTCATGGCTTGCGCTCCTTGAAATCACGTGACCACCGCTGAGGGTCTGGCCTGTAGGCGGTAATCAAAACGCCGGGTCGGCTATTTCCGGCGGGTATGCCCCATAATACGTGTACGGGAAATCCATTTCCATCTTGCTGCAAAGCCAGGACACACGGCCCTTTTGGGTAATCGGGGTATTCTTCTATCATCAAGGCTTCTGGCAGGCCTTGAACAATCTCTCTGGCTTGAAGTCCATCATTAGCAAGTTCATCGTAGCCATGCTCGGAAATTCTTACATCTCCATTTTTGGCCAGTTCCTTAATCCGTTCCAGAAGCACACTCATAAAACAAGCGGCTTCAATCCCAACTCAACGCCCCCCCAGTCTGATATTCCGTCACCCGCGTCTCAAAGAAATTCTTCTCTTTGCGCAGATTCGCCTGTTCATCCAGCCACGGCAGGGCGTTCTTCGCGCCGGGGAAGGGTTCTTCCAGGCTCAGCTGCTTGGCGCGGCGGTTGGCGACGAAGCGGAACTGTTCGATGTGGTCTTCGGCTGAATAGCCCAGAATCGGGTTGCGCAGGATATAGCGGGCGTAGCCGATTTCGGCGTCTTCGGCTTCGTCCCACATGTCGCGTATTTTCTGCGGGTCCAGCGCGAGGTCGTTTTCGAGGATGATCTGGCGCACGGTGCGGATGCCGAATCCGGCGTGCATGACTTCGTCGCGCATGATGTATTGCAGTTGTTCGGCAGTGCCTTTCATGAGGCCGCGGCGTTGCAGGGCGAAGATGGGGGAGAAGCCGTTGTAGAACCAGCAACCTTCGAAAATGCCGCCGAAGAAGATGTAGGCCATGACGAAGTTTTCCAGTTCGTCGCGGTCTTCCAGGTCGATGTCGGCGCGCAGGATGGAGTGCAGGCGGCGGTTGGTGATCTGGATTTTCTTGTTGATGGCGGGCACGACACGGTAGCGGTTGTAGATCTCGCCCTGGTCGAGGCCGATGGTTTCGATACAGTGCTGGTAGGTCCAGGTGTGCAGGGCTTCTTCGTACACCTGCCGGGCCTGATAGATCTGCAGCTCGGGGGCGGACATTTTTTCCATCACCGCCAGACCGATGTTGCGCATGGCGAGTATGTCGGACGTAGTGAGATAGGCCAGCACGTTGGTGTACACATGCAGCTCGTCTTCGGTCAGTTTGTGATGGAAGTCATGCACGTCCTGGGTCATGTTGATGTCCAGCGGCGTCCAGTGGTTCTTGTTGGCGTTGAGGAAATAGTTCCACGCCCACGGGTACTTGAACGGCGCCAGCTGGTTGATGTCGGTCTTGCCGTTGACCACACGTTTGTCGGCGGCGTTGACCGGCGAAACGGCCGTGTCGCCGGCGGCAGCACCGGGTTCGGCCACGCTTTCCATTCCGGAAGCGTCAGGGCCGGGAGCCCCGGGATCAGGCGCATCAGGGCTGGATTCGGCATACCCGGCCAGCAGATTGGTGACCGGCGCTACTACCCCGTCAGCGGCGGGTTCACCGGACTGAATATCCAGATCAAAGAGGAAATCAATGGTCTCGTCTTCGACCTTTGCCGCCGGCGCAGCAGGCGGCTGTTTTTTTGCCGTGGTCTTGCTGGCGTTACCCAGCGGGTCATCCCAGTTCAGCATCATGTTTCTCCTTGTTACGCGCCGACTTGTTTCGCCGGCTTAGATATCCCCTCTCTCCCGCGGGGAGAGGGAACCGTTCTTTCCCGGCGTGATTACTGGCAGGCGTCGCAGTCCGGGTCCAGTATGGAACACACCGATGGCTCGGCGTTGACCACATCCGAGCGGCCTTCGCCGACATCGCCGTTGTCGGCAATGGCAGTTTTCTCCACCTGGGTCGCGCCCAGCGAGCGCAGGTAATAAGTGGTCTTGAGACCGCGCACCCAGGCCAGCTTGTAGATATTGTCGAGTTTTTTGCCATCGGGCTGGGCCACGTAGATATTCAGGGACTGCCCCTGGTCGATCCACTTCTGGCGGCGGCTGGCCGCTTCGATCAACCAGCGGGTGTCGATTTCGAAGGCGGTGGCGTATTTTTCCTTCAGCTTGGGCGGGATGCGGTCGATCTGCTGCACAGAGCCGTCGAAATATTTCAGGTCGTTGACCATGACATCGTCCCACAATCCCTCGCGCTTCAGGTCCTGCACCAGATACGGGTTCACCACGGTAAATTCACCCGAAAGGTTGGATTTGACGTAGAGGTTCTGATAAGTCGGTTCGATGGATTGCGATACGCCGCAGATGTTGGAAATCGTCGCCGTGGGGGCGATAGCCATGCAGTTGGAGTTGCGCATGCCCTGTTCCACCACGCGGTCGCGCAGCTCATCCCAGTCCATGACGCTGG
>JALXFQ010000440.1 GCA_027067235.1 Gammaproteobacteria bacterium | reverse complement strand
AGCGCCTGATTTCGGTGCTGGCCTCGGATGAGCATTGCCGCGTGATTCGACAGGGGGCACAGCCGTTACCGATCATCCCGCCAGCGCCGGTTGGCATTCAGGCGCCAGTGGATGCGATGACGGTGGACCAGCAACATGCGGTGGCGGCGATAGAAAGCGTGGCGTCTGCCGACGGTGGCGCGCTGGTGCTGACAGCGGATCGCGGACGCGGCAAGTCGGCGGCGCTGGGCTTCGCCATTGCCGCGTTGCTGGCGCGGCGCGAACTGCGCATCATTGTCACCGCGCCAGGGAAATCCGCGGTGCAGGCGTTGTTCCGACACGCGGGCGCGTTCGCCAGCGCCGTGACCTATTGCGCGCCGGACGATTTGCTGCGCAAAAATCCGGCCTGTGACCTGCTTATGGTGGATGAGGCGGCGGCGATTCCCGCCAGTATCCTCGGGCGGCTGCTGGCGCGTTATCCGCGCGTGGTGTTTTCCACCACCGAGCATGGTTACGAAGGCTCCGGGCGCGGTTTTGCCGTGCGTTTCCGGCGCACGCTGGATGAACAGGCACCGGGCTGGCGGGAATGCCGACTGACCACGCCGGTGCGCTGGGCGGAAAACGACCCGCTGGAGCAGTTTTGCTTCCGGGCGCTGATGCTGGACGCGGAACCGGCCAGTCTGCTTGCCGATATTGCTTTCAGCACCGATTCCCTGTGCGCCCAATGGCTGGATCGCGATCAGCTGTGGCGTGACGAATCCCTGCTGCGCGAAATCTTTGGCCTGCTGGTGCTGGCGCATTACGAAACCCGGCCGACGGATTTGCGTTATTTGCTGGACGCGCTGAATTTGTCCGTGGCGATCATGCGCATCTCCGACAAAGTGGCCGCCGTGGCGCTGGTGGCCAGGGAAGGCGGGCTGGATTCACCCGTGGCCTCACAGGTGGTGCGGGGTTACCGGCGTCCGCAGGGCCATTTGCTGGCGCAGACTTTGGGCATTGTCTGCGCCGATGAACAGGCGCTTGCGCTGCGCGGCGACCGCATTGTGCGCATCGCGGTGTTGCCGGATGTTCAGGGACGCGGCATCGGTTCGGCGCTGCTGCAGGCGGTCGAAACCAGAGCCGCTGCCGACGGCTGTGATTATGTGGGCGCGAGTTTTGGTGTTGACAGGCGGATTCTGGGTTTCTGGCTGCGCGCCGGGTATTTGCCCGCGCGGTTGGGAATAAAACGTAACCGCGCCAGCGGCGCGCACTCGCTGGCGCTGGTGAAGGGGTTGAGTTCAGCGGGGAACGAGATAGCGCGGCGGGCGCACCGGCAGTTTTGCAGGCAAATGGCATACGCCTTGCCGGATCTGTTTCCTGATCTGGAACCCGAGCTGGCGGCGGCGCTGACTGCCGGTAGCGCTGACGATGGTCTGCAACCAGCGGCGGCGGAACAGCGTATACTGAGCGACTTTGCGCACCACCGAAGGGCGTACGCGGACAGCGTGGCGGCGCTGAACCGACTGGCGGCGCGCGGTCTGGACGGGCTGGAGCCGATACAGCGAAGGTTGTTCGAAACGCGGGTTCTGCAAGGAAAGAACTGGAAACAAAGCGCCGAGCTGTGCGGTCTCACCGGCCGCAAACAGGCCGAGGCGATGCTGCGGCAGGCGACGGCCAGACTCATCGACATCATCAATCATTCACATCAGGGGCGAAACGCATGAAAGAAAACACCGGATCATTTTGCAATATGCCGACCGAACCGGATTACACCGGCGTGGAGCAGATCCGCCTGCAGCCGGACAAATCTCCGGCTGACTACCGCGAGGCCATGCAACTGGCCGATGAAGAAGCGCGGAAACGTCTGGGCGAAACCATGCTGCTGTCCTGGTATGACCGCGACCGCGATTTTGAATCGCCCCGGCACGCCAGCGAATGTCATTCCAACAGCGCCATTCCCGGTTATATCGACTATGGCCTGTACCACGGCGCGAAGCTGAAAATCGACCTGGAAGATGGCCGGTTTGTGTTTTTTTATCTACCGGTGGATTTATAGCGGCTTTTGTCGTCTGTTTTTTGTAATATCGGTCCCTTTTTTGCGATATACGAAGCCTTGTTTTCTGTCATGAGCTCTTTGCCGATGAAAAAGCTGCGCTGCAGACTGCTGTCTGTGTGCATTCCTGCCGTGGTCATGTCTGCTTCGCTGTTGTGCATGCCGGACTCGCTGGCTGAACAGTCACCCAGTATTTATGACCAGCCCTTCGACAAGGTTCCGGCGCGTCTGAAATTTCGTGTCGTCGAACTGACGCCCGAATCCCGGGCCTATCATCTCGAGCAACTGAAAAAATTGCATCTGAAAGGCGCCGGCGCCATAACTTTCAAGCGCTTTTACCTGTCGGCAAAACCCCCGCGTCCGGTTTTGCCCCGGGGCCTGGCCCACTACCATCTGGTGCGTCCGCTGGCGAAAGTGGAAGATGCGGAAATACGCGGCTATATCGACGGGCGTATCGTGCATCATGATATCAATCAGGGTAGCGCCAATCATATGCGCATCGGCCGCAGGTTCAGCGGTACCGAGTACGGTGAATTTGAAATCAAACGCGCCCTGGTGCGCTGGCGGCTGGAAAACATACCGGCCAGGGCAACAGTGAAAAAAGCCCGGGCGCGTCTGTTTGCCGAGTCCATTGCCACGGTTTCCCCGATTGCGCGCAAGGGCCATTATCTGCCGCTGCATTTGTACATGTACCCGCTGGCGCCAGGCTGGGTGGAGGGCAGCGGCGGACCCAGCCATGACAACTATACTGGCGTAGTCAAGGGCGAAGTCACCTGGAGCCATGCCCGCCACGGGGAACAGCCATGGATCGTCCCCGGGGCGCTGGACCCGGAGGCCATGCCACTGGCCATGGGGCTGTATAGCAAGGATGTCAGTCCGGTCACGTTTGAAGGCCCCCTGTTGCGTGAATACATACAACACAAGATCAGCGCCGGTGAGAATCTCGACGCATTGTTCAAACTGGATGACGAAGAGGAAGACCGCTGGGGCACGGAAGTGGGGTTCTATTCTTCCGAATTCGGCGATATAAAGGATCTTCCCGACAAGCGGCCACTGCTGGATCTGGAGCTGGAAATTCCCTATCCGGTGGAGGCCAGCCATTTTGCATACTCGCTCAAGCCCGGCGGGGAACGGGTCTGGCCGGCGCAAACCCACCGCGGCGCGAAGCTGTTACTGGCCGCGGATTTCGACGGCAGTGCGAAAACCGCTCCGGATACCGTTTATCCGACCGTCTGGGTGCGCGGCGGCAAGGGGAAATTTGACCCCGGGGCCGCCTGGAAGCTGTTGTCGAATCCGCTCGAAGTCGCGTGGGACTGGTCGCAGTTCAAGCTTTCTGCGGCGCCGGCTGCAACACCCGCGGGCGCCAGCGTACTTTTCAATCTGTCGGAATACTGGGTGACTGCACGTTATCTGAACCGGCCTTTCATGCTGCTGCTGTCTCCTTCGGGAAAACTGCATCAAATACGCGGGCAGGTACCGAACGGGAACATCTACACCTATATTTTTTCGTTTTTGCCGAACGAGCCGGGCTTGTGGCGCTATCTCTGGTTTTATGTGCCAACCCGGGAAATTCGCTTGCATACGCA
>JALXFQ010000439.1 GCA_027067235.1 Gammaproteobacteria bacterium | reverse complement strand
CCCATGTTGGGCGCCTGCACTATGGCAATCTTGCGCGCGGCTGCCTGGATGGCGGATTTTTGCGACTCATCAAACCCGGTGGTGCCGATGACAATTTTCTTGCCGTGTTCGACACAGTATTTCAAATGGTTCATGGTAGCTTGCGGGCAGGTGAAATCGATCATGACATCGAAACTGTCCGGGTCAGGCAGTGCGCTCAGGACAACGTCGAGGGCGCCAACGCCGACAAGTTCGCCAGCATCAGTTCCGATCAGGCTGGAATCCGGCCGTTCGGTGGCGGCGCCCAGTTCCACGCCTTCGGTGTTGGCGACGGCTGCAATATTGGCGCGTCCCATGCGGCCGCTGGCCCCGGCTACTGCAATTCGTTTCATTTTCTGGTCTCACCCGGTTGCTGGCAGAAGCCGCCGGCCAATCTCAACCCTGGACCCGGCGGTTCTGCTTGTATTTCTGGATATCGGTAACGGACGAAGGCGATGATGCCCCAATATGGGAAAGAGTAGAAGAGATAAAATCGCCCTGCACATAGTCCACGCCACATTCCTTCAGGGTCAACAGGGTTTCCTTGCTGCCGACGAACTCGGCCACGGTTTTGCGGCCCAGTGAATGAGCTATCTCGTTAATCGAGGCGACCAGGGCCCGGTCCACCGGGTCCTTGTCCATGTCCCGGATGAAACTGCCATCAATCTTGATAATATCCACCGGCAGGTTTTTCAGATGGCTGAACGAGCTGAATCCGGTGCCGAAATCATCCAGAGCGAAGCGTACGCCATGCCCCTGCAGCTCCCGCATCATGGTTTTGGCTGCATCAAGATTATCAATGGCCACGCGCTCGGTGATTTCGAAAATCACCGTTTTGGGGTCGATGTCATTGCGCCAGAACAGGTCCAGTATCACCTTCGACAGGCCCTTCACGGCCATGGTATTGCCCGACAGGTTGATGGAAAACACCACATTGCGTCCCATGGCGCGGAATGCATTCATCAGGGAAAATGAACGCTTCATCACATGGATATCGATCTCGCGCAACAGGTTGAAACGTTCTGCGGGCCCCATGAAAACACTGGCGGGAATCAGCGATCCGTCCTTGCCCTTGAGCCGCACCAGTACTTCATAGTGCTCCACCACATCGGGAATTTCACGGTGCTTGCGCCAGAGGTCGGTGTGGGCATCGTTTTCGTCGCCGACCAGTACCCTGCCAAGGGGCAGGATGGGTTGAAACCCCATGATAAACTCATTGTTCTGCAGGGCCTCGCGCAGGCGCAGGGACCAGCTGAAATCTGCGTCCATTTCGGATTTTTCATTATCTTCCGGCGCGTAGACATGCGTCTGGTTGCGGCCCTTGCGCTTGGCGGTATGGCAGGCAATATCGGCGCAGGCGAGCACTTCATTGAGATTTTCTTCGGAACCGTCGAACACCACAACGCCGACGCTGCCGTTGATCTTGTAGTTTTTGCCATCAAAGGAAAAATTGCACTGGTGCAGCATGCTGCGCAGCTGGTCGGAGACCTCGAACACATCATCGGGGGTGACATCTTTCAGAATGACGGCAAACTCGTCGCCACCCAGACGCGCAATGAAATCGGTTTCGCGCAGGCGTGACTGCATTTGTTTGGCGAGCTCTTTCAGCAATTCATCGCCCGCCGAATGACCCAGCGTATCATTGATGTATTTGAACTGGTCCAGATCGATATACAACAGGGCGTTGCTGCCGCCATGCTCCTTCAGGGCCTGGAGCTGGGAACGCATTTCTTCCTCGAAATGACGGCGATTGGAGAGCCCGGTCAGCGGATCATGGGTTGCCTGCCAAAGCAGTTTATCCTGCAATCGATACTGTGCCGACATATCCGTGAAGGAAACCACATGGCCTTCGCTGACGCCCTGGATGATAAGCGGATACACCGAGTATTCCACCGGTATTTTCTTGCCCTGGGCGGTATGAAACTCTCCGCGCGCGGGGACGCCGTAGGGGGCCACGCTGTCGCCGTCAAGATTGGCCAGCGGGCTGGATTTGCCGTAGAACAGCTCCTCCGGCGCCTTGCCCGCCAGTTCCGCATCCTGATCCAGACCCAGCATATTGCGCGCCGCCGGGTTCACGAAAGTGATTTTTCCATGCAAGTCCACGCCGAATACGCCGCTGCCCACCGATGTCAGTATGCTTTCGAAACGCTGGCGCTCGGCAACAACTTTTTTGTTTCCGCGCACCAGTCGGGAAATGGCATCCACCCGCGCCAGAAACAATGCATCGGCCTCGGTCTTGAACATGCAGTCCAGGGCGCCCGCCTCCAGCGCGCTGGAAATGATGTGGTCGAGATAGGTGGCGGTCAGCACGGCGGTGTGGATGCCGCTGGTCGCCGGGTCGTCGGCTATGCGGCGGCACAGTTCGTCGCCATTCATGTCCGGCATGAAATAGTCGACGATGGCGATATCCACCGCTGTCTTTTTCAGTTTTTCCATGGCGTCCCTGCCATCGTTGGCGGTCACCACGGCATAGCCGTGACGGCGTAGCAGGTTGCCGTAGGAAAAGCGCGAAGTGGAGGAATCATCCACCAGCAGGATTCGCACCTGACCGATATTGTCTTCCGGGCTGTGCTTCTGGCGGGCAACGCTCTCGCCGAACAGATTCGCCATGACACCGGGCAGCCGGGTATATTCCGCCCAGGTCAGCACCGCGCTGCACGGCCGCCGGCCCACCCAGGACAGGGCAATGGTGTCTTCATCCTGACCCAGCATAATCACCGGAATGCTGGCCCAGTCTCCGCTGTCCAGCAGGGATAGCACGTCCACCGCATAGGGATGCAGCTGGGTCCAGCTGCCAAGGATGACCAGGTCAAAGTTCCTGCTGCCGGGGCCTTCCTGAAGCATCGCCATGGCCGCGGCATATTCGTTGACCGTAACGAGTTCGTGCTTGTACCCCACCAGCCGGGAAAGCGCCACCCGCAGGGTTTCCGACGGCTCGATGACCAAGATGCGTTTCATGGCTACCAATATAGACCAGATCTGGCCGATTTCATCCCTAATTTATGTTAGCCGGTTGATTTTCCTGTCGCGGCCGTATACTGTTTATAATAACAGTATACTATTCCGGGAATGAGAACATGGCTTCCTTACCCCCTTTAACTGCCCGACAGGAAGAAATTCTGATGCTTGTTCAGAAGTATATAGAACGTCACGGCGCGCCGCCCAGCCGCCATGAAATCGCCGAGGCCATGGGCTTCCGTTCCGTTACCGCCGCCAAAGACCACCTCCTGGCCCTGCAGAAAAAAGGTTATATCGAAATCAGTCCTGGCAAGTCGCGCGGCATCCGTTTGTTGCAGGCTTTCCCCGCCCATGCGGCCAGCCTGCCACTGGTGGGCCGGGTGGCGGCCGGCCAGCCTATCCTGGCGCAGGAACATATCGAGGATTACATAGGCTTCGATCCCGGCGCATTCCGGCCACGGGCGGATTATCTGCTGCGGGTGCAGGGCATGAGCATGCGCAATGCCGGTATTCTCGACGGCGACCTGCTGGCAGTGCATGCAACGCCGGTGGCGGAAAACGGTCAGATCGTGGTGGCGCGGCTGCAGGACGAAGTGACCGTCAAGCGCCTCAAGCTGGATGGC
>JALXFQ010000438.1 GCA_027067235.1 Gammaproteobacteria bacterium | reverse complement strand
GAAATCGCACACCGCCCAGGCTCAGATTGACGATGGGGCCGAACTTCCTCGGCGGCTTGTTGCGCTTCCAGAACAACAGCGGAGAAGGCGATTCCTGCGCCAGCCAGTATCCCACCTGCGCACCATCTACTTCAAAACGGGGCGCTTTCCGTCTTTCAATCCGCGCTTTCTGTACCCTGGATTCCACATAACCTCCTGTATCAAGCGATGACGTAATCGCGTGTTTCAGTCTGTCGCCATTTCCCAGCTGCTGGACTGGGGGTTTTGCTTTTCCCATGGCGCTGTCACGCAATCGAATTCCAGCTCGACGCTGCGCCGGTAATAACCCAGCGCGCGCTCGTTTTCGCCCTGGCGTTCCAGCAGACGCGCCAGTTCACAATAGGCTTCGCGCGGCCCGTCCATGGAGATGCACATTTCCAGATAGCTGCGGGCCTGGCCCCACAGCTCGGCGCGCAACGCCAGCCGCCCGAGCGCCAGCATCAGATCCGCGTCATCCGGGTGTTTCTGCAGCCAGCTTTCGGCTTTCTGGAACTGACGCGCCGGATCGCTGGTGGCGATTTTACCGTACAAACGCACCAGTTCGTCGCGCCAGTCCTTTTTCAGTGTCTTTTCCACCAGCGCCGCCGCCTCGTCCGGGCTGCCGTGGCGGGCCAGCAGGGTGGCGTATTTGGCCACCAGCTCCGGTCTCCCGCGCAGAGCCCTGGGCATGGTATTCCAGACAGCGTTGAACCCGTCGCCGGGCTCCCTGTCGGCATCCGCCAGCTTGCCGCGCCAGGCGCGAACCTGCAAACGCGCCAGTTCCCCGGCCGTAACCGCCTTCTTGCTGCGCAAGCGCGGCAACAAATCCGCCAGGGCATCCCAGTCTTCCTGCTTTTCATAGATTTCCGAAAGCAGCAACAGCACTTCCGGATGCGCGGCCCTGGCGCTGCCGAGTCGCTTCAGGGTATTGCGCGCCTTTACCAGCTGGTTATCCTCCATCTCCATTTCAGCTTTCAGCAGCATCGGCGCTGTTTCCCGGTCTTCGCCGACGCACTTGCGGGCTTTCTCCAGCCACTGGTCGCGCTTGTCGGAATCGCCTGTTTCCTGCGCCGCGATGGCCGCGCCGATATAATTGATAAAGGCGTTGGGCGCCTTGTCGGCATAGGCCGCCATCAGTCTTTCGGCGCGCTTGCTGTCACCCTCCAGCAACAGGCGCAGGGCCTCTTCCTGGGCTTTCAGGCTTTTGCTTTCGTCCTGGCGCCGCTTCCACTGGCCCAGCCCGGCCGGCGCCTTGCGCAAATGCCGGTACAGCCGGAACAGGGCGTACAAGGCGCCAAATATCAGCAGCGCCGCCAGCAGAAACGCGCCCAGCGACATCTGGATAGCGCCGTTGTTGCGGGACATGATAACGTAGCCGGGATCCTTCATCAGAACCACCACCAGCCAGATGACGGCGACCGCGAACAGCAGGATTTTCAGCATCAGTTTCATTGGCCCGCCTTGCGCTCCTTGATGGCGCGCAGTTCCTGCAGCACGCCGGATATGTCGGGCCACTCCGGGCTGACATCCACTTTTTGCAGTTCCGCCAGGGTATCATTAAACGATGCCAGCTGCGGCGTATCGGCCGCAAAATACTGGTTTACCCATTCGCCCGCTTTTGCCAGGTTGTCCCGGTAGGTGGTCTCATCGCCCTGTAACGCGGCCAGCTGCGCCGCACTCAGCGCCAGCTTGACGTTTTCGGTAACGAAATATTTCTGCTCCGGCGTCAGCAGGGGTTTGGCGGCGCGGTCCAGCACCTGATAATCAAACGCTTTCTTGGTGTCGTTCCACAACTCGTCAAAAAACTTCGACGCGCCCCGTCTGAGCTTGCCGAGAACAGGCGCGACCGCGCTTCTGGTGGCCGCCGGCGCGGTTGTTTCATCTGTCGTGGCCGCGGCCGGCGCGGGCGCCTGACCTGCTGTCTCCGCCGTCGCTGGCGTTGCCGTGGCCGGCTCTGCGGTAGCGGGCGTTGCCGGCGGTTTCTGCACCGGCCCGGCCCCGGCTTCAGCGCCGGATCCGGTTACCGGCAGCGGCTTCTGCACAGACTCCGCCGCGGCTTCTGTACCGGTGTTGGCTTCGCCGGCGGTTACCGGCAACGGCGGCTGAACAGCAGTCTGTGTTTTTTTCGCCACCGATTCCACCACCTCGGTCAGGGGCTGCGGCGTCGATGCCGCCGGCGCGGTTGTATTGACGGCAGGCATGGCGGCTTCCGTCGGCATGGATTCCGCCGGTTCGGCATGCGCAGGCATGGCTTCGGCGGCCTGTCTGGGCGCCTGCTCTGATGTCTGTTCTGGCGCTTGTTCTGGCGGCGCAACCGGCTGCGCCTGCGCGGCTGCTGGCAGGGATTGTTCCGCGGCATAGATAACCGCTGGCACCGCCAGGAACGAGCTATGTTCCGGCTTCGGGTCGTAATCGAACGGCAGATCATCCACCTGCTTGATCAGGCTGCGTATTTTCAGCGCCACGCCAGAGACATCATCCTCGCCCACGGTTTTCAGCCTGCCGATGGCGTCGGTCACTTTTTCGCGCAGCGGCAGCAGCGCCGGATCACCCATGGTGGCGAGGCGCTTGTCGGCCAGTTGCAGCGCCGCCAACGCCGTTTTCTTGTCATTGGCCAGCTGCATGCGTTCGCCGGCAACCGTCAGCAGCTGGTCCACTTCCTCCAGCTTCCATACATCGCGATTGTTGGAAATGTCGATGTAGATCTGTTTGACCGAGTTTTCCAGCGCAGACTGTTTCGAGGCCGCTGCGGTAAGCGCATTGGCGGTCTGATTTTTTTGCGCGCCGAATTCAGCGGTGAGCGCGGCCAGTTTGTCAGCCAGTTCCTTCTGCCCCTGTTCCGCCCTGTGCACCGCTTCGCTGACAGCCACATTGGCGCTTTGCTGATGAAACCACAGCCAGCCCGCGCCCACTGCCGCGGCCACGGATATGAGCAGGGCCAGTATGCTCAGACCGGCGCCTGCTTGACCGCCGTCGGCAACTGCGACCGACTCTTCTGCAGGCGCCTGCTGCGTGTCAGCCTGCGCCTGCTCGTCCTGCGTCTGTTCCTTTTCCGTCATGGTTCTTCCAGATTGGTTGTTATGTTGCGGAAGGGGGCGTCACGGGGAGGCATAAAGACCCTGTCCTCCTCATGCTTTCAGCACCGCTTCCAGCGCCTCGACGGTGGCTTCCGGCGTCGCATTTTTCGCCTGAACCACTTTCTCGTAACCTGCTTTCAGCGCTTCGTTGCGCATTCTATCACTGACGACGATAACGGGAAGAGATAAAAGCAGTTTTTCATGTTGCGGGCGGAACATCTGCTGCAGATTCAGCAGACCCTCGACACTGGCGCACAGGCTGGCGTCGAACAGAGCCCGGCCGTTGGCCACCAGTTCGGCGCTGGCGTCGCGGTCGGGCCGCAGGCGTCTATAGCATTCCAGATAGCTCACCCTGGCGCCGCGTTTTTCCAGCTCGTGGCGCAGCAACTCGCGCCCGCCACGACCACGCACGATTACGATATCCAGACCGTCAACCTGGCGCAATGCCGGTTCACGCAACAAGGTTTCACTGGTGTAGGGGGACGGCGTCGGCAAGCACGCCGGCAGTGGCCC
>JALXFQ010000437.1 GCA_027067235.1 Gammaproteobacteria bacterium | reverse complement strand
GACAAGACCGAAATCCCCGAATTGCTCATCGATATATCTCAGGCCGGTCTGGGGCGCGGACTGCAGTTCGAACTGTTTCAACCGCAGATTCCGGTCAATCATGAATTCTATTCGGAAATACCCATCAAGGTGCGGGTCGTGGGGCAGTACCATTCCATGGGGCAGTTTGTCAGCGATCTGGCGGCCCTGCCGCGCGTGGTAACGCTGGGTGATGTCAGAATCAGGGAGTGGGTCCCAACGTCTGCCGCAAGCGCTCAGGCAACCGGCCAGAACGGGCCTCCCAGACTTTCCATGGAAGCAACGGTCAAGACTTTCCACTATCTCGATGACGAAACTGCCGGGAATAACGAGGTGGACAGTGATGACGCCGAAACTGTCAGGGTGAAACGGAAATGAATGCGAAACTGGTTTCCGCGCTGCTTGTGTCTGGTGCATGTCTGACGCTGTCTGGCTGCGGCGCGAAAAAAGGCGTCAGGGATCTGGAACAGTTTACCCGGCAGGCCTACACCGCCAGCAAGCCGGAAATTACCCCGCTGCCGGAAATCAAGCCCTATGAGCGTTATGAATACTCGTCGATAGACAAGGCCGATCCGTTTGACAGGGCAAACCTTGTGCCCGCCAGCGATGAGCAGACTGAAACGGGTGAAGGGCCGGATACGCTCAGACGCAGGCAGCCGCTGGAAAAATATCCGCTGGATGGCATCAAGATGGTGGGAACTGTGGAAAAAGCCAATCATCTCTGGGTGGTATTGACGGCGCCCGACAAAGTCACTTATCACGCCAAGGTGGGCGATTATCTGGGGCAGAATTATGGCCAGATCAAAAAAATCAGCGAAGACAAGATCAACATAGAGGAAACGATCAGGAATCCTGCGGGACGTTGGATCAAGCGGGAAGCAGTGTTGGAAATTGCTGAACAGCCAGAAGCGCTCGGGGGTTAACTATGGGGACTGAAATGAACAGACACAACAGTAGTCGGATTGCAGGGGTGATCAGACCGGCGCTTTTGGCGGCGCTAATGATCTTGTCGGGTAATGCCGTGGCTGGCAGGATGCAATCCCTGGCCTGGGACAAGACAGCGGACAGGCCGACTTTCATGGTCAATTTTGACGAGGTTCCGGCGTTCAGTTCCCAGAGCAGCAGCGACGGACGCCGCCTGAGACTGAATTTTCCCGGATCGGACCTGGCTTCCCAGGTCAGCGACCTGATGGGCAAGGGTCTTGTCAAAGGCGTATTCCCCTACGCCAGTGATGACGGTCGCGAGGTTTATGTTGATATATTGCTGAAACAGGCGGGCAAGCTGGATATTTCGGCCACCGGCAGCCAGTTGAAGGTATCCATCGTCGCTGATGGCGGCAACCAGCCTATGGCGGCGCCACCCGCCGCGGCCGGCAAGCAGGCCGGGCAGGCGCCGGCCTCTACCCCTGATCAGCCATCCGTAAAAGCACCACCAGCGGGCAGAGTGACCCGCGCACGGGACAACATCGTTGCCGCGAACGCCCCCAAGGCAGTCATAAAAGCCAGCCCGGTCAAGGTCAGGAAGCCGGATCTGTCGCGCCGGGCGCGCGCCATCGAGAACGTGGCGTTCGCCAAGCTGAGTGGTTCCAGAATCCGGGTGAAAATCACCATGGACGGACAGGCCAGCGCCCCCGGCAATTTTGCTTCAAACAACCCGCCGCGTCTGATACTGGATTTCCCCGGGGTCTCCAACAAGACGGGCAAGACAGTGATTCCGGCCGGAATCGGCATACTCGACAGCATTCGTCTGGCTGAGGCAAAAGGCCGCAGTCGCATAGTGCTGGACTTGTTGCGCACCGCGGTGGTGGAGCCGGAAGTCAGGGGGAATGTGGTGTATATCACGCTCGACTCAAGCGCAGCGCGGCCAGTGAAAAAAACCACCGCCGTATTTTCCGATACCAGCGTAGCGGGAAAATATGCGGTGAAAAATGTGGATTTCAGACGCGATGGCGACGGTGGCAAGGTCGTAATCAAGCTGTCGGATCCGTCTATTGCCATGAACGTGCAGGAAGGCGTGGGCAAAATAATCGTGGACTTTCCCAATACCCATGTGCCGCCGGAATTACAGCGCAGTCTTGATGTGTCTGACTTCGCCACACCGGTACGCTTTGTTGACACCCTCAACCAGGGCAAGAACGCACGTGTGGTCATCAAGGCCGCCGGTCGCTACGAGCACACGGCTATCCAGTCCGGCGATCAGGTCGTTCTGGAGGTGAGACCGGAAACCAGGGAAGCCGAGCAAGCCAGAAAGAAAGATGAATTCGGCTATACCGGGGAAAAACTGTCGCTGAATTTCCAGAATATCGACGTGCGCGCAGCCTTGCAGGTTATAGCGGACTTCACCGGTATCAATTTTGTCACCTCGGATACGGTTCAGGGTGAACTGACCCTGCGGCTCAAGGACGTGCCCTGGGATCAGGCTCTGGACACGATACTGCGGGCTAAGAATCTGGCCAAGCGGCAGAAAGGCAATGTTATCTGGGTGGCGCCAGCCAAGGAAATAGCCGAGCAGGAAACCGCCGAGCTGGAAGCTAGCAAGAAAGTCGCCGAACTCGAGCCGCTGGTTAACGAGGTTATTCAGATCAATTATGGCAAGGCCAAGGATTTTGCCGATCTGATCAAGTCCATCAAGGCGGTCAAGGGTGCAGCCGTGACGAATACCCATCCGGTTTTCGGGAACCAGGTTGAAGTAACCTCCGAGACCAGCAGCAACACGCTGCTGTCCGAGCGTGGTCAGGTTACCGCCGATGATCGCACCAACACCATACTGGTTCAGGATACGCGCGAAAAAATTGCGGAAATCAAAAAACTGGTGGCCAAGCTGGATCGTCCGGTCAGGCAGGTGCTGATCGAAGCCAGAATTGTCGAAGCCAGTGATGATTTTGCGCGCGAACTGGGCGCGCGCTTTGGCACCACGTCATATACCCAGGGCGCCAAGTTCGATCCGGAAAATCCCAATTCGCAAAATACCGAAGGCTTTGCCGGCAGTTCCCTGCCCAGTATCGACTACACCTGGGATCAGTGGTATCCGGACAAAGAGGGGGATCCGAATAAAATATCCGTTCTTACTTCCGAAAACGGCGCCAAACCCAACTGGTATAACGTCGATCTGGCCGCACCCGGTATCGGCGGTGCGGAAGCGGCCAATTTCGGTTTTGAGCTGTGGCGATTCGGCGGTTCGTTCTGGCGCCTGATCGGTCTGGAGCTATCGGCACTAGAGGTGGAGGGCAAGGGCAAGGTCATCGCCAGCCCGCGTCTGGTCACCGCCAACAATGTGGAGGCGCACATCGAACAGGGTCAGGAGAAAGTGTTCACCGTGAACGTACTGGGTGTCGGCTCGGTGATTACCAAAAAAGCCGTACTGGGGCTGACGGTTACACCCCAGATCACCCCCGATGACCGTATTATTCTCGATGTCAAAGTCACCAAGGACCGCTTTCTGCCGGCAACCCGGGGCCTGCCGCCGGCTATATCGACCAAGCAGATCAATACCCAGGTATTGCTGGAAAATGGCGAAACCGTGGTCATAGGCGGCATCTATGAGCAGATCACCAGTGACAGTGTCGACAAGGTGCCGGTGGTAGGTGACATACCGG
>JALXFQ010000436.1 GCA_027067235.1 Gammaproteobacteria bacterium | reverse complement strand
AACTTCATGAAAGGCGTGGTCGGCTTCGAGAAAGACATCGTGCGCCAGGGCACCGTACTCATCAAACTCTATTTCTCGGTCACCAAGGAAGAGCAGGCGCGGCGCTTCGAAAGGCGCAAGACCGACCCGCTCAGACAGTGGAAACTGTCGGAAATAGACGCCCAGGCCCAGGACCGCTGGGATGAGTTCACCAACCAGAAATACGAAATGCTCAGGCGTACCCACACCTCGTCCGCGCCGTGGACCATCATCCGTTCCAACGACAAGCATCTGGCGCGGCTGAACGTGATGAAAGTGATCCTCAATCACGTTCCCTACAACCGCTTCAATCCGGAACTGGACTATATTCCCGACCCGGAGATTGTCATTTCCGGATCGCGTGAGATCGAAATGATGGAGGCGGAGCGCCTCAAGCAGGGCAAGTTTACTGTCTGACCGGCTCCAGCGAGGCGTCGATGTACAGATCGTCGCACAGCGCGAGAAACTCGCGGCGAATCCGGCCGGTGCTCGCCTGCAGCGGCAGACCAACCACCATCTTCAGGGAAAACATGGGAGTGCCGGTATGCGGCGCCGGGTAGGTACTGGTATCCAGTGATTCGATATTGATGCCGCGACTGGCGAAAAACTGCGTGACGCGGTGCACTATGCCGGTTTCGTCCATGGACAGAACCTCCACTTCGCAGGGAAAGGTGTCTTTTGAGACGAGCCGGTCCCGGGTGGCCCTGACCAAGGCTGTCAGACCGGATTGCGCCAGCTTGTCGGCAAGTTCTCGCTCCATCGTTGCGATGGCGCTTTCGTCGCCCGATACCAGCAGTATAATGGCGAACTCTCCGCCCAGCAGGCTCATGCGGCTGTCGTCGATACTACCGCCCAGCTCCAGCACGGCCTGGGACAGCTCATTCACCAGACCGGGGCGATCCTCGCCCATGGCGGTAATGACCAGATTCTTGCTCTGTTTGATTGTTGCGCCCTCCGTTATGCGGGTTGTCAGTCCGATTGTAAACCCAACTCGACCGTACCCGGTAATTGTGGGCCGGCCCGGCCAGTTTTCATTTTATCCAAAAAGGGGTACTCTCTTGACTGCATAATTATAAATTTCGACCGTTATTCATTAGCAGCTATACAGCGGCCGCTGAACAGCTGGCCTTGCAGGAGAAAGTAACATGTCAAGACAAACCGGGTTTCAGTGCGCCTGTGCCGTGCTCTGGCCTTCGTTTCTGATGGCGGCGATAGCCACCATGCTGTTTTTTTCGGTATTCGATCCGAACCATATACTGATGAATACATGGTTCCCCGACATGAGCCGGGTTGGCGCCTATACCATCGGTTTTCTCGGGTTCTGGGCGCTGGGCGCGGCTTCCAGCCTGCTGACCTGTTTCCTGCGCCGGGCGCCGTGCTCGGTGAAAGTGCGCCGGGAGGATCGCTGAGCGGTCGTGCCCGTTCAGGCATTGACCGCGGTTTTTTTGGACTTTTTTGATTCCACCGCAACAAATTCCTCGCCGCAGGCGGGGCAGGTTACAGTTTTTGGCTTTATCAGGGCCTGCTGATCCTTGACCTCCCGCAGGATAATCTGCGTTTCGACTTTACTGACGCCCAGATTACGGCGCTTTTTCTCGATGCGCTTTTTCGCCTTTCGCGTCAGGGAACCGTATCTTACGATCGTATCCAGAGCCAGGGTACGCAGCGTTTCCTTGCGCCGTTCCAGCTCGGAGGTAAAACCGGCGGCGATAATACCGGCAGGCAGCGCCGCCATGCCGATGCCGGCCACGGTAATCAGCATGCCGAAAGCCTTGCCGCCCGGCGTGATCGGCACGGTATCGCCATAACCCACCGTGGTCAGCGTTACGGTGGCCCACCACAGCGCCCGTGGAATGCTGCCGAAGGCTTGCGGCTGGTCGTCGCCTTCGACGATATAGATGCCGGTAGCCGCCAGTACGATGATGATGCCGAGTATGAAAAACGCGGAAAAAATGGTTTCCGCCTCGTTGCGCAACACCGCGATCAGCATATCCATGGACACGGAATAGCGCGTGAGCTTGAAACCACGAATCAGCCGCAGGGTACGCAGAATCAGCAAATGATCCTGGGTCAGCATATGCGAGGCAAATATGCCGATATAGAACGGAAAAATGGCCAGCAGGTCGATGATGGCCATGGGCGTTACCAGATAACGCAGGCGACCGCTGAGCGGATGGGCGAATTTGCCCGATGGCTCCTCCACCGAAACCCAGGCGCGCAACAGGTATTCGACAGTAAAAACCGTAACGGAAACCAGCTCCAGGGCAAGCAGGGCAAAATGATAGTGCTGCTCGAATTCACGCTCCGATTCCACCACGACCGCAACAACGTTGAGCAGGATCAACGTCATCAGGATGATATGGAACGCCTTTACGTACCAGTGGCCTTTCTGCTGTTCCAGCGCCAGATACAGGCGCTTGCGCAGGGATAGGTCCTGCTGCCGTACCGATTGTTTTGCCATAGTGGCCGTGAGTGTAACTGCTGGGCGATTGCGCCGCAAAACAGCGACGGCCAACAGCGCCTTCGTATTGCACTTTGCCGCCGAATTGATTAACTTGGCGGGCTTACTTCCCAATACCGGTGTCTGCATGAATCACCCGCAAGCTGTACCCGCAACCGCCACAGAGGCCGCGACCGAACTGGAACAGATCACGCGCGCACCTTTCCCGGGCTCGCGCAAGATATACATTACCGGCTCCCGCGAGGACATACGGGTGCCCATGCGCGAGATCAGCCAGTCCGCGACACGCGGTCAGGACGGCAGCGAAGAACAGAACCCGCCGATTCCGGTGTATGACACCTCCGGTCCGTTTTCCGACCCGGCGGTGGATATCGACCTGCGCAGGGGCCTGCCCGAGGTGCGCAGCGCCTGGATTGCCGAACGCAGCGACACCGAGCAACTCGACGGCCTGAGCTCGGAGTATGGCCGCGAGCGCGCCACCGACCCGGAAACCGAAAGCCTGCGATTCAGGCATATCCGGCCACCGCGCCGCGCCCTGCCCGGCAGCAATGTCACGCAAATGCACTATGCGCGCCAGGGCATCATTACGCCGGAGATGGAGTTCGTCGCCATTCGTGAAGCCATGCGGCTGAATGAGCTGCGCGCCGATCCGCGCTACGCCGAGCTGCTGAAACAGCATCCCGGCCAGGCCTTCGGCGCATCCATTCCCGAGGAAATCACGCCCGAATTCGTACGCGATGAAATCGCCCGCGGCCGCGCCATCATCCCGGCCAATATCAATCACCCGGAGCTGGAACCGATGATCATCGGTCGCAACTTCCTGGTGAAGATCAACACCAATATCGGCAACTCCGCTGTCACCTCCTCCATCGAGGAAGAAGTGGAAAAAATGGTCTGGTCCACGCGCTGGGGCGGCGACACGCTGATGGATCTGTCCACCGGCAAGAACATCCACGAAACCCGCGAATGGATATTGCGCAACTCACCCGTGCCCATCGGCACCGTGCCTATTTACCAGGCGCTGGAAAAGGTCAACGGCAAGGCCGAAGACCTGAGCTGGGAAATGTTCCGCGACACCCTCATCGAACAGGCCGAACAGGGCGTGGACTATTTCACCATCCACGCCGGCGTGCTGCTGC
>JALXFQ010000435.1 GCA_027067235.1 Gammaproteobacteria bacterium | reverse complement strand
TCCCTGATTGCCGCGCGCAACAGAGCCAGGGCGTCTCCTGGCGTTCTGGCGCCATCATCCACCCCCGGCAGAATATGACTGTGCATGTCAATCATGATTGTTCTCTGCGTCAGACCGCTCCGTAGCGATATTCCGAACCGTAATATTCATATCCTGCATGGCCTTTCAGTTTTTCCACATCGACCATGGTCAGAACTGCGCCAAAAGGCTCGAGCTGTGCCGAACGCAGGCGTTTCAGGGCTTCTTGCGCCGCCGTATCCGGTGTATCGCCGGCTTTGGCGACAAAAATGACGCAGTCGACCAGTTGACCGGCAATCAGCGGGTCGGATACCGGCAGTACCGGCGGACAATCAACGACTATATGGGTAAAATACTTGCGTAAAAAGTCGAACGCCTGTTCAAATCGCCTGGACTGAAGTATCTCCAGCGGATTGGGGGGAATCGTACCGCTGGGCATGAAGTAGAGGTTTTCCACTTCCTTGTCGCGCAACAGACATTCGTGGAACTTTTTCTGTCCCGAGATGAGATCGGACAGACCAGCATGAGCATTGGCACCGCCCATGGCCTTGCCCAGGGAGGGTTTGCGCATGTCGGCGTCGATCAGCAGGGTGCGACCCAGCTGACTGAAAGACAGCGCCAGATTGCTGGCGGTGGTGGTCTTGCCCTCATTCGGTACGGCCGAAGTAACCAGCACGGCCTTGGGTGGATTATCGATATCGGAGAACAGTATGCCGGTACGGATTCCATTGACAGCCTCGGCAAACGATGAACGCGTGTCAGTCAGATAATACCGCTCCGGTTCTTTCCTGTGCTTGCCTCTCAGTTTGGGCAACATGCCCAACACCGGCAACTTGAGCCTGTCTTCCAGGTCTTCTGGCAGATTGAAGGTATTGTCCAGATGTTCCTTCAGAAAAGCCAGCGCGATACCGGCAAACAGCCCCAGTAGCAGCGCGGCGCTGAGCAGTTGCGCCTTCTTGGGCTTGAATGCGCGCTCCGGGGGTACTGCCCGGTCGATGATATGAACGCGAGTCTTGCTGTTGAACCCGGAAACGTCGGTTTCTTTCAGGCGCTTGAGGAAAGTGTCGTATAACTCCTTGTTGGCCTGGACTTCGCGTTCCAGCTTGCTCAGTACCGATGATTTGCCGGAAAACGCCCGCATTTCGTTTTTCTGTTCATTGATGAAGCGCTTGATTTCCTTTTCCTGCGCCAGCGCCGCCTGATAGTCTTTTTTGATGCCGTCAACAACTTTGGCAATTTCGACGTTGACACGCGAAGTTGCCTCTCGCAAGTCGGCTTTGGCCGCGACCATTTTGGGATGCTTGTCCAGGTAGCGGCCGGACAGTTCGGATACCTTGCGCTGCAGCCTGGACTGCTCCTGCTTCAGCGCCTGTATCAGGGTGTTGTTGAGCACGGCAGCCAGTGAACCATAGCCCCTGCCACGTTTTTCCGCCGTCTTGACCTGGTTGTACAGAACTTCTGCCTGCGCTCTTTTGGCCTTGGCCTTGACCAGTTCGGTGGTCAAGTTGCCGAGCTTGCCGGTCGTCTGGGCGGCAAAGCTCTCGGAATCGACCAGGCCCTCCTTGTCTTTGTAAGCGCGCAGTTTCTCTTCCGATCTGGCCAGTTTTTCGCGTAGCGAATCGAGATTGTCCCGCAGCCAGCGTTTTGCCTGACGCGTCTCGTCCAGCTGGGTTTCCAGGCCCACGTCAATATACGCTTCGGATATGGCGTTGGCGACGTCGGCGGACAGCTGCGGGTCTTTGGCGACGTAGGAAAGATTGGCAATTTCGCTGCTCTCCTCACGTTTGAAAGACATGTTTTTCTGAAATTTTTTGATCAGGCGCCTGGGCACGTAGTCTTCGCCGTATTCCACCCCGGCAACAGCATGATCCGCCGGACCCGCGCCCAGAAATGCCAACGGACCCGTTCCTGCCTCGAAATCCTCCAACTGTTGAAGCTTCAGCTTTTTGATGACTTTCGTAGCGACATTGTCACTGAAGATAATGTCATGCTGGGTATTGAAAAAGAATTTCCGGTCAATCGCGGGTGCGGCAACGGTTTTCTGCGAGAGGGGTTGCTGGTTGCCCGGCTCGATTTCCATGGACACGGTGGACTTGTACAGGGGATGCGCGGTAAAGGCATATATGGCCGTCAGCGCCGTGGCAATCAGAGGCAGCAGCAACACGGTTTTTTTGTGACGGCGGATAGTTTTCCAGTAGTCACCGAGGTTGATCTCTTCGCTGGACGGTCCGCTGTCGCGGAGCATGACGATATTATGCGGCATCTTGCCCGCTGCCGTGTCGCCGGATTCAGCACCGTGGCGCTGGCGTTCCAGTCGCTGCACTCTTTTTTCGAGTTCCAGCGCAGTCAGCCTTCTTTCTATAGCCTCGACCCCCGTCGATTTGCTATAGCTCAATTCTTTCCGCTGAGACATTCTCTGGCTTTCCCTTTTGTTTAACGTGCCCCCAAGTGTTCGCCAAATCCTGACTGCAGCACCCGGTTATATGGTGTCCAACATCCGACATGGTTGCATAAAAAACAGGCATAGCGCAACCTGAACCAGATCCCTCGGGTTGACAAGGCGACCGCCTGCGCTGCAATTCTGCGTCATTCAACGGCGTCCAGTGCGCCCAAGCACCCTGCCAACTCAGCATCCGGATGTCAGAAAAAACTTTCTCCTACAGTGATTACGTCACCCGGCGTGACCTCCGCCTTCAGATCCACCCGACGCTCCCTGCCCTGGCCATCAACCTCCCGTTTCAGTGTGATCTTGCGTTTCGACGCCCGCGGCGTCAGCCCGCCTGCCAGTGCAATGGCTTTCTCGACCGTGAGGCCATCCTTGTAGGCATATCCGCCGGGCTGCTTGACTTCGCCATAAACATAGAAAGGCCGATAATCCAGTATGGTGACAGTCACCTTGGGATCCTTCATATAGCCGGCCTTGAGCAGCCCCTCCAGCTTGCTTTCCAGCTGACTCACCGTCTGCCCGCCGACTTTGACCTGACCAATCAAGGGCACGGAAATGCTGCCATCGCCGCCTACCTTGGTTTTCTTCACGGACAAATCGGGCTCTCCGAATACCGAGACGGAAATCTCGTCACCGGGTCCCACGGCGTATTGTCCCTGACCGGCTAACGCCAGCGGCGCAAGCGTTAAACTCATCACCAGAAAGACCAGATATTTCAGAAACATGCTTTTTTTACCCCCGTTTTCTACCGGCTCGCGACCTATAGCGGACCGGCAGCGAATGATACCAGATCCGACACCTGTGCAGTGTCAAGCCAACCTGTCCGCCCGCTTCGACTTCTGCCACGCAGGCCTAGTTCCCGCGACCGGCAATCAGTTCCAGCATGATGCTGTCATTGTCATAAGCAGCATTGGCAACATTGCTGTCTCGTTCATCGTGATCGTAACCCAGGCCGATATCCAGCCATCGTTTCCAGTCGTAAGTCAATTTGGCGCCATAGTTGGTCAGGCTGTCGGCCCGCGCGGAAGAGCTGTAGTCGTCATCGCGGGTGGAAGCATACAGCGCCGAGCGCAGGCGCGAACCCAGTTCCTGTTGCCACTCGACCTCCAGCAGTTTGCCGATCAGATAGGGCTGGTTCTTGTCGATGCTTTCGTACGGCAG
>JALXFQ010000434.1 GCA_027067235.1 Gammaproteobacteria bacterium | reverse complement strand
CCATCAGGCAGCTGCTGAAACAGCACAACCTGACCTTGACAGACATACTGCTGACCCACAGCCACCACGATCACATCAACGCCGTGGACGCCCTGCTGAATGAGCATGACGCTCAGATACACCTGACCCATGAGGAGATGGCGTTCTGGGGCAATGCGCACCTGCGGCCGACGCTGCATCACGGCGGCGACGTGCTGCAACTGGGCGATACGCAAATCAGCGTCATGCACACCCCGGGGCATACGCCCGGCTCGGCCTGCTATCATATCGGCAACGAGGTTATCAGCGGCGATACACTGTTCGTGTTCGGCTGCGGCCGCTGCGACCTGGCCGGCGGCGACCCGGAGCAGATGTACAAGACCCTGAACAAAATGCGCGAACAACTGCCGCCGGCAAGCATTATTCGCCCGGGGCACAATTACGCCGTCACGCCCACCTGCACCATGGCCCAGGAAACAGAGGGCAATCCCTTTCTGCAGCTGCGCGAACAGGATCAATTCGTAAAGTTCCGCATGCGGGTCCACGGCCAGGTGAGGCAATCGCCCTACTCACCCGTGAGCGCGGAACAGACGCGTCAGTGGGTTGAACAAACTCCCTGAGGCTCGCGCTCTGGCGCCGACCGGCTGCGGCCTTTATTCCAGGGAATAAAAAAACCACTCGGTTTTGCGCGCTCCCAGCGAATCATACAGCCGCTGGGCCCTGCTGTTGGATTTCTGTGTCAGCCAGTTGAGCCGGGTGTAGCCCCGGTTCTTGATATAGGCAGAAGCATGGCGAATCAGTTCGGTGGCGATGCCGCGGCGACGAAAATCCGCTGAAACATACAGATCATTCAGCACGGCCACTGGCTCGGCCGCTGCGCTGGAAAAACCGAAATAAAGAGTACTGAATCCCGCTGGCTGGCTATCAACGCGGTACAGATGCTGAACGCCGCGCTCGCTGGACCGGGCAAATTGCGCGAAAAACCGGCGATTCCGGTCATCGTCGATGTCTGTTACGCGATAAAACTGCTGGTATTCCCGGATCAGCGGCAACAGCTCTTCCAGATTGGCGGGAGTCACGCGTTCAATCACAAGGCGTTTTCCGCGATTTCCCGCATTTTCGGCAGCGGCAGATTCGCTGCGTCGGCGATGGCCAGCGCCCGCTGCAGACGCGCCGGCGCGGAGCGCCCCATACAGCGGTGCCCGGGGTCGGCGGCAATGGCATCGGCAAGGCCTTGCATGAGCCTGTCGCGGTCGAGTTTCTGGCCGCTGAGCCGGGCCTGGATATCCATGACCTCATTCGCGACTTCGCGCGCCAGTTCAGTGTGATTTTCCCACAGATCGCGCACCGTGCCATCGGTCACTAGGCCGCAGATATTGGTGGTGAGTATATAAACATTCTTCAGCACCAGCTCGAACAGCAGGTCGTCTCCGGAATCGAGCACGCGCACAGGTATCTCCAGCGTCCCCAGCGCCTGCCGCAACAGCTCTGCTTTCGGCCCGAATGCCGGGCTGGGCATGAGCACCTTGAAATCCATGCCTTTTTTCTTTTCGAACCAGACCGAAATGACAGTGGGATGATCCAGTCGATGGCTTTCCCAGTCTTTCGGCAGCAACTCGTTTTGCAGCAGCACCACGCGATCGCGCCAGACATCGGGCAGTTCCTCGAGTATCGGCTGCAGATCGTTTTCTCCCACCGCGATCAGCACCATCTCCGGATTTTCTACCGATTGCGGCAAACGCGATATATCCATCACCCGGGTTACCGGAATTACCGGATAACCCAGTTTCAGCAAGCCACGGGCGAACACGCCGCCCATTTCGCCGACGCCGATCAGGACCACGGGTTGATAGTTCATGCAGATTCTCCTTTTATGTGCAGGTCGCGCTGCGGGAACGGTATCTCGATCCCGCGTTGCGCGAATTGCTTGTAAACCTGTGTATTCAACGCATCAAGCATGCGCCCGCGCAGTTCCGGTTCCTCCACCCAGCACAGCAATTCCAGATCCAGGCTGGATTCGCCAAACTGACGGAAACGCACCCGCGGCTCGGGCCTGTCACAGACGCCATCAACACTGTTCGCCACATCCAGTAATACCTGCTTTACCTGGTCGATATCCGAGCCATAGGCAACGCCAACCTTGACCCGCACGCGAAACTTTTCATGCGGGCCGCCCGACTGGTTGACGATCTTGCTGTTGACCATGATGGAGTTGGGGATGGTAATTTCAACGTCGTCGCGCGTCAGCAGGCGCGTGCTGCGGATGCCAATATGGGTCACCATGCCGCGCTCGTTGCCGTCCAGCACGATATAGTCGCCGATCTTGTACGGCGCGTCGGCCAGTATGAACATGCCGCCAAACAGATTGGCAATGGTGTCTTTTGCGCCAAAACCGACAGCAATACCGAGCACACCGGCAGACGCCAGCCAAGCGGTCATGTTGATGCCCCAGGCCGAAAACAGCAGATAGATGGCGAGAATCCAGATAAGTATCAGGGTCGCATTGAGAAAAAGCGGCAGGGTTTCCTGCCGCACCAGCCTGATACTGTGACGCCGGCTCATGCCCACCAGCATCATGCGCGCCACACGGGACAGGAACAGCGCCCACACCAGTATGCCAATGCTGAGCAACAGGGAATGGGCATTTTTCGCCCAGGGATCGCCCAGACCACCGACACGGATAGCCAGCTGGATACCGATCAGCACCACCGTGATAAACACCGGACGGTGCAGCAGATGGATCAGGTGGTCATCGATGGTGGTGTGGGTACGCCGGGTCAGGCTTTTGCACACGCGGCCAAAAAACAGGCTGGTGATCTGCGCTGCCAGCAGGGACAGGGCCAGTATCACCAGGGCCTGTATCAGCGCGTTGTCGCCGACCAGTTGCAGATAGGGCTTGAGAGTATCCTGCAGATTCTTCATAGGGTGATTGTCAAACGGGACGCTTCCACTGACCCGCCGTTTTGGTTATCGTTGTCATCTTCGCATTCTCGGCAGACAAAAAATGAACAGCGTTACCATTATCGGCACCGGCTTTGCGGGTCTCACCGCCGCCAGAATCCTGCGCGCGCGCAATTCATCCACCGAGATTACCGTTATCTCGCCACACAAGGAACTGCATTATCTGCCCAGTCTGATCTGGATCCCCTCGGGCAAACGTCAGCCCGAAGACATCGTGGTACGGCTGGACAATTTTTTTGAACGCAACAAGCTGAAATACCATCAGGGCCGCGTTACCGGCCTCAGCGACGACGGCCGCATTGTACACACTGATCATGGCGATGTGGAAAATGATGGCCTGATTATTGCCTCTGGCGGCCGCTTCATCAAAAAACTGCCTGGCATCGAACATGTCATCACCCCCTGCGAAGGCATTTCGGCGGCGGAAAAAATCCGCGACCGGCTGCAACAGCTGGACGGCGGCGTGATTTCCATCGGCTTCGCCGGCAACCCGAAAGAACCCGCCGCCATGCGCGGCGGCCCCATGTTTGAATTTCTGTTCGGCATCGACACGCAATTGCGCAAGGAAGGTCGGCGCGACCAGTTTTATCTGAATTTTTTCACCCCGGCGGAAAAACCCGGCGCCCGGCTCGGACCCAAAGCCGTCAGGGGCCTGATGACAGAAATGGAAAAACGCGGCATTCACAC
>JALXFQ010000433.1 GCA_027067235.1 Gammaproteobacteria bacterium | reverse complement strand
CGCCTGAGGTCCGAACAAAGCCCGGCTAAATAACGGGGTTAAAACTTTCGGCGTTTTTGAGCCGCGAATGGGCCTGTCCGTCCGAACAAAGCCCGGCTAAATAACGGGGTTAAAACGTTCAGGAGGGCGGTGGCTTCCGGGTCGATGTTGAGGTCCGAACAAAGCCCGGCTAAATAACGGGGTTAAAACACAAGATCCTGGGCATCCTGGGCCAGGACCTCGCCGTCCGAACAAAGCCCGGCTAAATAACGGGGTTAAAACCAGAACCACATCCCCGCTTTTTATGACTTCCGCTACGTCCGAACAAAGCCCGGCTAAATAACGGGGTTAAAACCAATTCTTGATTCTGTACATCGTCGCCAAGAAGCGTCCGAACAAAGCCCGGCTAAATAACGGGGTTAAAACGTTGGTTGAGTGCAAAGCATAGCATGTTACAGCGTGGTCCGAACAAAGCCCGGCTAAATAACGGGGTTAAAACAAGACATGGTCGCCATTTTTCAGGTTAGTGGCAGGTCCGAACAAAGCCCGGCTAAATAACGGGGTTAAAACCTGGCGCTTGAGCCCGCGCCAACGTTTCCAATATCGTCCGAACAAAGCCCGGCTAAATAACGGGGTTAAAACGACTGCGGGCCAGAGGCTGTCAGCCGACACTGGCGCGTCCGAACAAAGCCCGGCTAAATAACGGGGTTAAAACGAACCTACTACGTCACCTTCTGCTGCACTCCAACGTCCGAACAAAGCCCGGCTAAATAACGGGGTTAAAACTCCTTTCTGATTTTTTCCAGCTCTTCTTTCTTCCTGTCCGAACAAAGCCCGGCTAAATAACGGGGTTAAAACGCCGGCTGCCCAGTTGGGCATGTCAGAGGCCACGGTTGTCCGAACAAAGCCCGGCTAAATAACGGGGTTAAAACAGGGGTATTTTTTCGTTCTCTGCCAAATGTTCAAGGTCCGAACAAAGCCCGGCTAAATAACGGGGTTAAAACTATTGAAAGATTGTGGAGTCCTTGGGGACACTGACCGTCCGAACAAAGCCCGGCTAAATAACGGGGTTAAAACACGAACTCGCCAATGGCCGCATGTACCTGCCCGGGGTCCGAACAAAGCCCGGCTAAATAACGGGGTTAAAACTATCTTTTTTAGTGCGCGTATTACGCCGTCACCTGAGTCCGAACAAAGCCCGGCTAAATAACGGGGTTAAAACAGTTTTTCACCAGCCATCAGTGGCACAACGACATGTCCGAACAAAGCCCGGCTAAATAACGGGGTTAAAACGCGCTTGACCGAGACGTGACGCACAGGGCCGCCGAAGTCCGAACAAAGCCCGGCTAAATAACGGGGTTAAAACAGTTCGATACGTCCTCGTTTATCGCTGCTGGTGGGGTCCGAACAAAGCCCGGCTAAATAACGGGGTTAAAACATTTAAGACAATGTCATGACCCTTGCGATTACATTGTCCGAACAAAGCCCGGCTAAATAACGGGGTTAAAACGCGCTGTGCGGCATCGCGAATATCTGCTACAGAAGTGTCCGAACAAAGCCCGGCTAAATAACGGGGTTAAAACTTTTCACTCATCATTTCAATCGCAGCAGAAATCACGTCCGAACAAAGCCCGGCTAAATAACGGGGTTAAAACGCCGCCGTGGATCATGCTACGACAAACTCTTCGGTCCGAACAAAGCCCGGCTAAATAACGGGGTTAAAACAAAAGGCGCGTACTGGCTATTGTGCGCTTTTTTGTCCGAACAAAGCCCGGCTAAATAACGGGGCTGCGCATCCATGAACGATAAATCAACCACTGAACTGACATGCGCAGGATTCTCGGAGTTGATTTCTCCGTAGATGCAAATATCGTGGAAGCATCGAGATGTGAGACTGGGTTGCATGTAAGGCGGGAGGAAGTTTTGGTTTACCGGGATGCAACCGGTCCGAACAAAGCCCGGCTAAATAACGGGGTTAAAACATGTAGCCGATGCTGTTTCTGCCGCCACGATAGTGTCCGAACAAAGCCCGGCTAAATAACGGGGCTGCGCATCCATGAACGATAAATCAACCACTGAACTGACATGCGCAGGATTCTCGGTGTTCGGCACTCTGGTGATGCAAAAATACGCGGATGTTTCCGATATCGAGATTGGGTTGCATGTGAGAACAGTGGATGTTTTGGCTTGCGTGGATGCAACCGGGCTGCGCATCCAGTGGAGACAAATCAACCACTGACCTGACATGCGCAGGATTCTCGGAGTTGATTTCTCCGTAGATGCAAATATCGTGGAAGCATCGAGATGGGAGACTGGGTTGCATGTAAGGCGGGAGGAAGTTTTGGCTTGCGTGGATGCAACCGGGCTGCGCATCCAGTGGAGACAAATCAACCACTGACCTGACATGCGCAGGATTCTCGGAGTTGATTTCTCCGTAGATGCAAATATCGTGGAAGCATCGAGATGGGAGACTGGGTTGCATGTAGGAGAGGCGGATGTTTTGGCTTGCGTGGATGCAACCGGTCCGAACAAAGCCCGGCTAAATAACGGGGCTGCGCATCCAGTGGAGACAAATCAACCACTGAACTGACATGCGCAGGAGTCTCGGATTTGATTTCTCCGTAGATGCAAATATCGTGGAAGCATCGAGATGGGAGACTGGGTTGCATGTAAGGCGGGAGGAAGTTTTGGCTTGCGTGGATGCAACCGGGCTGCGCATCCATGAACGACAAATCAACCACTGAACTGACATGCGCAGGAGTCTCGGAGTTGATTTCTCCGTAGATGCAAATATCGTGGAAGCATCGAGATGGGAGACTGGGTTGCATGTAAGGCGAGAGGAAGTTTTGGCTTGCGTGGATGCAACCGGGCTGCGCATCCAATGGAGGCAAATCAACCACTGAACTGACATGCGCAGGAATCTCGGAGTTCGGTACGCTGGCGATGCAAAATGCGGATGTTTCCGACAATGAGACTGGGTTGCATGGCATCCAATAGAGACAAATCAACCACTCAGCCAACATGCGCAGGAATCTCGGAGTTGATTTCTCCGTGGATGCAAATATCGCGGATATCTTGATTGGCGAGACGGGGTTGCATGCGCAGGAGCCTCGATAACAAGAGTCCTGAATATCCCGAGATGGAGGCTGGAGCCGGAGTCGAACCGGCGTACACGGCTTTGCAGGCCGCTGCATAGCCACTCTGCCATCCAGCCTGATCACATAAAAACAGGGCGTTGCGCCCGTACTGCCAGAGAACAAAAAGGGGAAAGCGAGGCTTTCCCCTTTTATCATGTCTGGAGCGGGAAACGAGATTCGAACTCGCGACCCCGACCTTGGCAAGGTCGTGCTCTACCAACTGAGCTATTCCCGCTTTCGAGGAGCAGGTATTGTATGCACCGCCACCCCACTGTCAAGCGCAATCAACCGCCGGGCGTTATTTTTTCATCAGGTCCGGCCAGGCTGCTTTCAGGTATTTGAGCATGGACCAGAGGGTCAGCAAGCCCGCCACATAGAGCAGCGCTTCGCCCAGTTGAAACAGCCAGCCGCCGCTCTGGTCAGTGAACAGCAACAGGGTGATGGCGGTCATCTGCGCCACGGTCTTGAACTTGCCGATCCAGGAAACCGCCACCGTTGCCCGGTTGCCGGCTTCCGCCATCCATTCGCGCAAGGCGGAAACGACGATTTCGCGGCCGACGATCACCGCGACAGTAATGGTCAGCAGCGGCACCGCCCAGACTTTTGCCTGCACCGCCGGGTTGGCCACCAGCAGCACCAGTGCGGTCGCCACCACCAGCTTGTCCGCCACCGGGTCGAGAAATGCGCCGAAGGCCGAGGTTTGCTGCCATTTTCTCGCCAGATAGCCGTCCAGCGCGTCGGTAATGGCGGCCGCCAGAAACAGGCCGGCGGTAAGCCAGGGGCGGAACTCCCAGGGAATGTAATAGGCCAGAACGAAAACCGGAATGATGAAAATCCGGAGTATGGTCAACTGGTTAGGCAGTCCTTTCATGTTATTGTTTTACCCATGCAGTTCGTCATAAATCTTTTGCGCCAGTTTGCGGTTGATGCCGGGCACGCTGGCGAGGTCGTCAATGCCCGCTCTTTTCACTTCCTGCAACCCGCCAAAGCTTTTCAGCAGCAACTGGCGTTTTTTCGGGCCAATACCAGCAATGCCTTCCAGTGGCGAGGTCGAACGCTTTCTGGCGCGCGCCTGGCGGTGTCCGGTAATGGCGAAACGATGCGCCTCGTCCCTTACCTGCATCAACAGTAACAGGGCCGGTGAATCGGGGCCCAATATAACAGGCTCGGAACGATCAGGCAGCACCAGTTTTTCCATCCCGGCCCTGCGCTCCGGGCCCTTGGAAATGCCGACAATACGAGTCAGCGGCACGTCCAAGGCGTTGACGATTTCGGCGACCGCCGCGACCTGGCCCCTGCCTCCGTCGATCAGCAGCAGGTCGGGAATGTTCAGCTCGCCCGATTCCACCCGCTTGAGGCGACGCTCCAGCACCTGCTGCATGGCGGCATAGTCGTCGCCGGCCTGGACGCCGCGGATGCGGAAGCGCCGGTAATCCGATTTCCTCGCGCCGTTGCGGTCGAACACGACGCAGGAGGCAACCGTTTCCTCGCCCCGGGTATGACTGATGTCGAAGCATTCGATGCGTTCCGGCGGTGCGTCCAGTTCCAGCGCCGCCTGCAGCGCATGGTAACGATGGTCCAGTGCTTCCTGACTGGCGAGCTGCAGACGCAGGGCGTCTCTGGCGTTGGTTGCGGCCATGCGCAACCAGTGGGCCCGGTCGGATTTGACACGATGTTTAATGCGCACGGCATGACCGGCGATTTCGGCCAGCATGGTTTCAATCAGTGCGCGGTCTTCCGGCTCGACGCTGACCAGCACTTCGCGCGGCGGTGGATGTTGCAGATAGTGCTGTTTCAGAAAGGCCGCCATGAGCTGCGCTGGAGACTGGGCCAGATCCAGCCGGGGAAACCAGCTGCGGCTGCCGAAATTCCGCCCCTGGCGGAACGATGTCAGGTGCACGCAGGCTTTCTGCTCTTCCATGGCCACGGCGATCACGTCCATATTGCCGCGCGCTGATTCGATGTACTGTTTTTCCTGTACCCGCCGCAGGCGGGCGATGCGGTCGCGCAATACCGCGGCTTTTTCAAACGCCAGCCCGGCGGAAGCCTGTTCCATTTTTTTTACCAGGTCATTGATCAGCGCATGACTCTTGCCTTCGAGAAACTGCTCGGCCTGGCGCACGTCCTCGAGATATCGCTCACGTTCGATCAGGCCGACGCAGGGCGCGCTGCAGCGTTTGATCTGGTATTGCAGGCAGGGCCGCGAACGGTGTTTGAAATAGCTGTCTTCGCATTGGCGCAGGCTGAACACCTTGATGACGTGATTGAGGAATTCATGGGCGGCGCCGGCGCTGGGAAACGGACCGAAATAGCGGCCATTTTTCTTTCTAGCGCCGCGATATAAGACAAAACGCGGAAATTCTCCGCTGGTAAGCCATATGTACGGGTAGGATTTGTCGTCCCGCAACAGTATGTTGTATTTCGGTCTGAGGCTCTTGATCAGGTTCGATTCCAGTAGCAGCGCCTCGTTTTCCGTATGCGTCACCGTGGTTTCGATAGCCGCCACATGGCGCATCATGGCGGCGGTTTTCGGAGCCATGCCGGACTGCCGGAAATAGCTCTGCAAACGGTTACGCAGATTTTTCGCCTTGCCCACATAAAGAGTTTCGCCGGCGTCATTTTTCATCTGGTAGACGCCGGGGGAACGCGATACGGTGTTCAGGAACTGATGGGCATCAAACGGCACGGCAGAAATTGTTTTACCTCGAAGGCGGCTGGCCCTAGAATCTGCCACCTTAATAACTGGAAGTGAAGAGACCAGCCCATGAAAATGTCCGCTTTTGACATCCGCGTCGGCAACCTGATCGAATACAACGGCAAACTCTGGCGCGTCCTGAAAACACAGCACGTCAAACCCGGCAAGGGCGGCGCTTTCATGCAGGTGGAAATGAAGGAAATCGCCGAAGGCACCAAACTCAACGAGCGTTTCCGTTCGGAAGACAAGGTGGAAAAAGCCCATGTCGAACCACGCCAGATGCAATATCTCTACGCCGATGGCGAGGATTTTGTCTTCATGGACATGGAAAACTACGAGCAACTGACCATTCCGGGTAAGGATCTGGAAGACCAGGCCGGCTTTCTGATTCCCAATATCGAAGTGCAGGTCAATTTCCACAACGACCAGCCCATCGGCATCGAATTCCCCGCCAACGTTATTCTGGAAATCGTGGATACCGAAACTTCCATCAAGGGCCAGACCGCCACCAGCTCCGGCAAGCCGGCCAAGCTGGAAACCGGCCTGGTGGTCACCGTGCCGCAGTTCATCAACGCCGGCGACCGCATCAAGGTCAATACCCAGACCGGCGAATATGTGGAGCGGGCCAAGGATTGACGTCGGCATGAACCGGCGTTCAGCGAATGTAGCATGACCGCCGCCCTGCTCCTGCTCGCCCAGCTGGTCCTGCCCGGCCTGGCTCTGGCCACACTGCTGCGGCTTCCGGGGCCGCGTTTCCTGCACGCCGTAGGGCTGTCCCTGTGCTATTTCGTGTTGCTGTTTGCTCTGGCCGGCACAGGGCAATGGCCTGTAACAGTATTCAATACAGTTTACCTTGGCGGCGCAGGTCTCCTGATTTTGCTGGCGCTGATCAAAGGCTACCTGCGCAAACCGGGAGCCAGCCTGAATGCCTTCCAGGCAATTGCCCGCCAGCGCTTCCAGGTCAGCGTCATTTTATCGCTGGCGTCTGTTCTGTTTGTCTATCTGTCAGTCGCCGGGCCTTACCTGGAAATACCTTCAGACGCGTTCGCCCATCTGAAATACATACAGCTTTCTACCCATGACTGGCTGACAGCCTCTGACCTGTCGCAGATCTCCCCGGCAACTCGCTTCATGAACAGACACACCTGGTATGATCTGGTTGCCTACGGTCTTTTACTGAGTCATTCCGATGCTGGCGGGGCCAGCCGCTGGCTGCATCTGGTTACGGTGCCGCTGTTCCTGTTCGCAGTGTACAGCTTTGCCACTTACCTGTATGACGGTGACCGCCACAGTCCACGTCAGAAAATCGCTTTTGCCGCCCTCTCCAGCATTTTTGTGGCGCTGCATTTTGGCGTCAATGTTTTTTCCTTCATCCGCTATTATGCGCTGGCGCCTTCGATGCTGAACTTTGTGGTGTATTTTGCCGCGATGGTGCTGTTGCTCGACCTGTTTCGTCGATCACAGCTGCGCGCAACCAGCCTGCTGGCTATTGTTGCCTGTTTTCTCACCATGCTCATCGTGCATACGCAGGAAGCGCTGTTCATGGCGGTGATGGCCCTGTTGCTCGCCCTTTACTACTCTTTTGCGGGAAATGCAGGCCGTACTTCCCCCGGTGGTTCCTGGTCGATTGCGGTTGGTCAGCGCCAGATCGCCATTGTTACCGGGATCGGGCTCATTGCCGTGGTTTCAGGCTGGTATTACGCTCATCAGGAACTTGCTATCAAATCGGGCTATTTGCCCCATATCCTGCCGGTGGCCTCCTTTGGCAGTGAACGCTATTTCATACTCCAGCCATCCAACAAATTTTACCAGACTCTGAGCCATTGGGGTCTGGCGGTCTATGCGTTGTTTCTGGTGTATTTCAGACGTTTTCTGAACCAGCCATACCTGCTGATGGGCATGCTCAGCCCGCTGGTGACAGTATTCAATCCCCTGTTCATCGACCTGTTTCTCCGCTTCTACTCGGACAACACCTTGTGGCGATTCGCCTATCTTGTTCCCATCCATCTTAGCGCGGCGCACATCATGCTTGGCGCATGGGACGATACAAGACAGCAAGGCGGTTTCCGTAAGCTGCTGGCTCTGGCGAGCATTGGCCTGCTGATCGTATTGCTTTTGCCGGTCAATACCGCAAAACAGCCCTGGCTGTTCAGCCGATACCTGACCCTGCAAAAAGTCGATGCCCACAATAGCCCAACCTATTTGTCCGACCTGACTGATTTTCTTGCCAGCCTGCCAAAGCGGGAAGATATCGTAACAGACCCCGTCACGGCCTATGTCGTTTCGGCCTTGACCAGACACCATGCGCCCAGCCACAAGTTTTTTTCCAACCACGACTACCGCCTGAACAGAGACAGTTACGATGGCAATGCCTTTGCCGATTACAAGAACCGGTTGCTGATTATCAACCGGCGATCGGGAAATGAGAGCAGGACCGGACGCATATCAGGACACTGGCGCGCTGACATACTCGAAACCGGTAAGTACTACTCCGTAGCGCTGATGGATTACGTCAAGTCCAATCCATTGCGGTTCAAGAAGCTTTGGCGGCAGGATCGCATCGTCATCTACCGGATTCAATAGTCGCTGGACAGAACCGCCTTCAGGTATTTTCCATATGCGTTCTTTCTCAGCGCATGGGCCAGTTTTTCCAGTTGCGTAGCGTCGATGAAACCCATGCTGTAGGCGATTTCTTCGGGGCAGCAGACTTTCAGCCCCTGGCGCTTTTCGATGGTTTCCATGTAGTTGCCGGCATCCAGCAGGGAATCGTGTGTGCCGGTATCGAACCAGGCGGTGCCGCGGCCGAGTTTTTCCACGCGCAGCTGGTCTTGCCGCAGATAGGCCTTGTTGACGTCGGTAATCTCCAGTTCGCCACGCTGGGAAGGCCGGATATCGCGGGCAATATCAATGACCTGGTTGTCGTAGAAATACAGGCCGGTTACTGCATAACTGGATTTCGGCTCCGGCGGCTTTTCTTCCAGCGAAATGGCCTGGCCGCCGGCGTCGAACTCCACCACGCCGTAGCGCTCCGGGTCGTTGACGCGATAGGCGAATACTGTAGCGCCCTGTTCTCTGGCTGCGGCGTGTTTCAGCGTATCCGCCAGCCCGTGGCCATAGAAAATGTTGTCCCCCAGCACCAGCGCCGCGCCGGAATTGCCGATAAACGGCGCGCCTATGATGAAAGCTTCGGCCAGTCCATTGGGATTCTCCTGTGCCGCGTACTCGAAATGCATGCCCCACTGGCTGCCGTCACCCAGCAGTTTGATGAACAGAGCCTGGTCATGGGGCGTGGTGATGAGCAGTATGTCGCGGATGTTCGCCAGCATCAGGGTCGCCAGCGAATAATAGATCATCGGCTTGTCATAAACCGGCAGCATTTGCTTGGATACCGCATAGGTCACCGGATGCAGCCGGGATCCGGAGCCGCCGGCCAGAATAATGCCTTTTTTGTTTTTCATGCGCTCGTCCACCGTTTTCCGTTCAGGGCGCTTTATCGCCGGATTCGAGCATGGACGCAAGCTTTTTTGCCGTCACCAAGTCGCAGGACAGACCGGCATCACGGTACACAGCGGCGAGTTTCTCGTTCATGCAGACCACCGCCGTGGCGTGGCGCGACAAATCGGCCAGCCGCCGACGCGCTGTCAGCGCCGCATCCAGGTTCGGCGTGGCGGCGGCCAGCTTCACTGGATCCTGCGTCGCCAGTTCGCTGTATGCGGCGAGATCGACCTGCCCGCCGGCGAGCCAGTCCGCATCCTGCAACAGGATCAGCAAGGGAATAGCCGATTGTTTTAACTCTGCGGCGACAGTGTCCGACACCAGGCCGGCAATCAGTACTCCGCGCGGCGAGATATAGCGCAGATATTCCCGCAGATGCCCGACGACGTCCTCCGGCCCGGGCTGAAACAGCGCATAAGCCTGCCACCACTGGCTATCCAGCGATTTCAGGCTTGCGGCGTCTGCGCCGATCAGACACAGGGCGATGCCTGCTTCGTCGACCCGGGCGCCGGCGTCGGCCGCTATCTTGCGCATTTTCCTGACCAGAGCTTTACCCAGATCGGCCTGGCGGTATTTGACCAGCGCCGCCTGCCGCGCCGCCTCGCCAATGCGTCGCCGCATGGGCTCGTCCCGCACCAGCGAAACCAGACTGTCGGACCACTCGTCGAGGCCGCTCGCCAGCAAGCCGGTCTTGCCATGCGTGATGGCTTCGCGAAAAGAACGTGTGTTGGAAGCCACAGTTGGCACCTGAACCAGAGCCGCTTCCAGCCACTTGATTTCACTTTTACTGTCGGCGAAAACACCCGCCACCAGCGGCGCCAGATTGATATCGGCAAAACGCAGAGCATCGAGATAGTTTTCCGCATCCAGCAGCGGCAGACGCTCGACCCGGTCCTGGTATGACTCCAGTGGCTGCGGCAGGCTCACATGCCCCGCCAGCACCAGACGCGTCTGGGGAAACTGTTTCATCGCATCGGCCAGGGCCGGCGCAATCAAAGCCAGGTCCGCGTCATGGGTGCGGGTGCCGCTGCCGTAAAACAGGCGCACCTCGCTACGTTTGGCTGCCACCGGCGGCTTGTCGGCGACCCGTTCGCTGAGCCGGTCCAGTCCGTTGGGATGCACCAGCACCCGGCCTTCGCCCAGGTGTTTTTCCATTTGTTCCGCCAGCGCCGGCGTCGAGGCGATACCGTAAGCACAGGCCTGCATGGCGGCGCGGTAGTATCTGGCGCCATCGAGCACCTGTTTTTGCAGTTTGCGACTGATCTGCCGGTGCGAGCTTTCAATAATGTCACGCTGGATATCTGCATCAAAAATAATGTCATCGGTTTCATAGAAAACCAGCTTGCCCATGCGCCGTATATCGCGGATCA
>JALXFQ010000432.1 GCA_027067235.1 Gammaproteobacteria bacterium | reverse complement strand
ATATCGCCCTGCGCCTGCATCAGACCCTGTGGCCGCGGCTGGAGCAGGAACCGGGCCTGAAGAAGGTTTTTACCGATATCGAAATGCCACTGGTGCCGGTGCTGGCCCGGGTCGAGCGTAATGGCGTTAAAATCGACGCAGACATGCTGCACCGGCAGAGCCGGGAGCTGGAACAACGCATGGCCGAGATCGAAAAACAGGCTCACGAACTGGCCGGCGAGCCTTTCAACATGAGCTCGCCCAAGCAGATACAGCACATACTGTTCGAAAAAATGGGCCTGCCGGTGCTGAAAAAAACGCCCAGGGGCCAGCCGTCCACGGCGGAATCGGCGCTTCAGGACCTGGCGCTGGACTATGATCTGCCGCGCCTGATTCTGGAACAGCGCGCTCTGGCCAAGCTCAAGTCCACCTATACCGACAAGCTGCCGAAAATGATTAACCCCAGAACCGGGCGGGTGCATACGTCTTATCACCAGGCCGTGGCCGCCACCGGGCGGCTGTCCTCGTCCGACCCCAATCTGCAGAATATTCCGGTGCGCACCGAAGAAGGCCGGCGTATCCGCAAGGCCTTTGTCGCTGAAGACGGCTGCAAGCTGGTGGCGGCGGATTATTCCCAGATCGAATTGCGCATCATGGCCCATCTGTCGCAGGACGCCGGCCTGCTCAAAGCGTTTGAAAACGGCATAGACGTGCACGCCGCCACTGCCTCGGAAGTCTTCGGCGTGCCGCTGGATCAGGTCACATCCGACCAGCGTCGTCACGCCAAGGCCATCAATTTCGGCCTGATCTACGGCATGTCGGCCTTTGGTCTGGGGCAACAGCTGGGCATTGACCGCGCCGCCGCGCAGAACTACATCGACCTGTATTTTGCCCGCTACCCCGGCGTCAAACGCTACATGGAACAAACCCGCGAGCTGGCGCGCAAACAGGGCTATGTGGAAACCGTGTTTGGTCGCCGCCTGCACCTGCCCGAAATCAACTCACGCAATTACCAGCGCCGACAATACGCCGAACGCACCGCCATTAACGCGCCCATGCAGGGTACCGCCGCCGACCTTATCAAGATGGCCATGATCGAAGCCGACCACTGGCTGACCAGCAGTAAAACAGGCGCGCGCATGATTATGCAGGTGCATGACGAGCTGGTGCTGGAAACGCCGGAAAACAGCGTTGATGAAGTCAAAGGGAAAATCAGCGCCATCATGACCGGCGTGGGCAAGGGGCATCTGAGCGTGCCGCTGGAAGTGGAAGCTGCCGCAGGGGATAACTGGGAGGAGGCGCATTGAGCGGCCGCGCGCCCGGTTAACAGCCCGCGCTGGCTGTCGGCATTACATAAATATAAACCGCCAGAAAATGCATTACGCTGGCTGCCAGTACGAATACATGCCAGATGGCGTGGTTGTAGGGAATGCGTTCCAGCGCATAGAACACTGCCCCGCCGGTGTAGAGCAGTCCGCCCAGCGCCAGCAGGGCCAGTCCGCCGGGCGGGACATTGGCGAGCATTTCACTGGCGGCGACGACGATGAGCCAGCCCATGCCGATATAGGTAAACAGGGCGAATTTGGGATATTTCTCGCCAAAAATGATGCGAAAGGCAATACCCACCAGCGCCAGCGCCCAGATGACCGCCAGCAGGGTATAACCCCACGGGCCGTTGAGGCTGATGAGCAGAAACGGCGTGTAAGTACCGGCGATGAGCAGATAGATGGAGCAATGATCTACGACTTGCAGGATGGTTTTTATCTTGTCGCCGGGCAGCGCGTGGTACAGCGTGGAAGCCAGATACAGCAGTACCAGGCTGACGCCATAGACGATGGCGCTGGTCAGGGTCAGCGCATTGTGCTGTTTCACGGCAATGAGCAGCATCAGCACCAGCGCGGCGATACTCAGCACCGCGCCGATGCCGTGAGTGATGCTGTTGGCGATTTCTTCGCCAACAGTATACAGCGTAGCCGGATGCGGGGGCGTACGGGATTTGTTCGGCATGAGCCTATGATACCATGTTGCGATGTCCCGGCTGGCGGCTTATTGCACGATGGGCGCCCCCGGCTCGGCGCCATCCATATTCAGCAGCGCCATCAGTGTGGCCGCCCTGTCGGCGAGGCTGGCTGCTTCCAGCAGCGCCTGCTTCTCCGGCGGTGTGAAAGGCACCAGCATGGCGCCGCCGTTGACCAGTTGTTCATCGGACAGTTTCTCCAGTCGTGACAAATCGATATTGGCGGCAATGCGCGACAGGTGCTGTTTGATGGCCAGCGTCAGCTGCGGCCGGTTGTTCAGGGCGATGCCGCCGGTTTCCATGTCGGCCGCAAACGGTGAACAATCCGCTTCCACGATGCGATAGGGCTCGCTGGTGGTCTGTAGTTCCTGTTTGATGCGGAAGCGGCATTTGCCCTCCAGGGTAATGAGGTAACGCCCGTCCTCCAGTTCGTTGTGCTCGACGATAAGACCGGCGCAGCCGGTGCCATAGAGTTCCGGCGCGGGCGCGTCATCGTCCGCCCGCCGCGGCTGGATCATGCCGATGATCTTATCCCCGGCCAGGGCATCGTTGACCATGGCGATATAGCGCGGCTCGAAAATATGCAGCGGCATCATGGCGTGCGGCAACAGAATGACGCCGGCCAGCGGGAATACGGGGATGACCCTGGGTAATTCGCGGGTTTTGTTGCTCATTGCCAACATCATGGCGCCTGGAGCAGGGAAAAACAAGCTGCGCAGCCGCGGACAGGCCCGGTCTGCGTCGCCGGCTGGCCGGCCGTGGCTTATGGCAGGTGCGGTTCCAGTTCTTTTCGCAGTTGCTTGATGACATAACGCTGTTTTGCCGGCACCTCGATCAGCGGCAGTTCCGCCGCCGCGCACGCGCCACGCAGGAATGTATCACGCTGCTGACGTTCCGGATTATCATGGGAGCTGTCGTTGAGTTCGATGGCGCACAGCACGAACAGGTCATCGGGGTCGCACAACACATAATCGAAATGCTTGGACGAAATCGGGTGGAAGGCCTGGTGCCAGCGCTTGCCGGGCAGCCTGTCCAGCGGCTTGAGGACATCGGCCACGCGCACCTTGCCGAAGATCAGGGCATCGCCATCCACGGCTTTCTGCAGGTAGCAAAGGAAGTGCCGCTCGGCCGGCGTGAACAGCGATTCCCGTTGCGCATAGGGAAAAGCGAGACGGTTGCCAAGAAGACGCCGGAGCAGGATCAGCGCAACAGCCAGCGTCAGCGCTGCCAGCCCCCACTGGCCGTATTGCTGCAACCCGGATGAAACTGTGCTTGTATCCATGGTCCGATGATAAGCGATCAAGAGAGCAACTGGCAGCATTCCGTGGTGAGCGAAGTAACATTCCGCGGTCGTCATTTTTATGTCAAGCGCGACGATCTGTTGCGCCCTTTCCCCGGTAACAAGGCGCGCAAGATCGAAGGCCTGTTGCAACGGGACTGGCGCCGGATTGAGCGTCTGGTTTCCCACGGCGGCGCGCAGTCCAACGCCATGCTGGCTCTGGCGCGACTGGCGGCGCACAAGGGTATCGGCTTCGACTACCATACGCGAAAACTGCCGGGCTGGTTGCGGCAAAACCCCACGGGCAACCTGCAATCGGCACTTGCTTTCGGTATGCGGCTGATTGAATCGGACACGGGCCAGCCGCCGTCCGCCGAGCCGCGAACGCTGTTTGTACCGCAGGGTATTGCCATGCCGGAGGCGGAAACCGGCGTTGCCCGTCTGGCCCGGGAGATCCGCCAGTTTGCCGACGCGCAGGGATTGTCGGCGATGACCGTGTTTCTGCCATCCGGCACCGGCACCACGGCGCTGTATCTGCAGAAACATCTGGATTTCGTGGTGGCGACCACGCCCTGCGTTGGCAACGCGGCTTATTTGAGACGGCAGTTGTCTGTGCTGGAGCCGGACCCGGCGCGGCATCCGGTTATTTACGAAGCGCCGTTCAAACACGTTTTTGGCAAGCCAGACAGGGCCTCGTTCGCCATCTGGCAGGCCTTGCAAAACGAAACCGGCATCACTTTCGACCTGGTCTACGACCCGCCGGGCTGGCGGGTTTTGCTGTCCAGTCCGTTGACGCCGCCGATTCTGTATATTCACTGCGGCGGCGTGGAAGGCGTTGCATCCCAGCTGGCCCGATACCGGCGACTATTCGGCCAAAGTTTATGCCGATAGGCTCTTCCTGCCACCGCCGGCAAGCGTATAATCAGCGTCTTCCGGGCGATATGAAGTTCATCGATTGAAAATCATTATTTTGGGCGCAGGGCGTACCGGTTCGTCAGTAGCCAAACATCTGGCCAGTGAAGACAACGATGTTGTGGCGGTGGATGTGAACCGGGCTCTGCTGCAAGAATTGCAGGATCGCGTCGATATCTCCACCGTTACCGGCGTAGGTCCGCACCCGACAACGCTGGAGCAGGCTGACGCCGCTTCCGCCGACCTGATCATTGCCGTCATGTCGCGCGACGAAGACAATATGGTCGCCTGCCAGATAGCCTGGTCGCTGTATCGCACGCCGCTGAAAATAGCCCGTATTCGCGATACCGACTATCTTTCTCACGACACGCTGTTCGACCTGGATAACATCCCCATCGATGTGGTGATCAAGCCCGAAGAACTGGTAACGCGCTACATACAGAACTTTGTCGAATATCCTGGCGCAAATCTGGTGATTGACTTTACCGATGGCGCGGCGCATCTGGTATCGGTTACCGTGCAGCCGGACGCCAAGGCGCTGGGTTATACAGTGCGCAAATTGCATGAAAAATTCCCCCTGATCCGGGTTCTGGCCGTCGTCCGCGAGGGCAAGTTGCTGATTCCCCGCGCCGATACGGTGATCGAGGAAAAAGATCAGCTTTTTTACATGTCGCCGCCCAAGCTGACGGTGGACATCATGAAAAAGCTACGCAAGGCCGAGCGACCCTACAAGCGCGTCATACTGGCCGGCGGCGGGCATATTGGCAAGCGTGTGGCGCTGGCCCTGCAGCACAACTTTCAGGTCAAGATAGTCGAGAAGTCGGCCGAGCGGGCGGCGCAGATCGCGCCATTGCTGGAGAAAACCATTGTGCTCAGTGGCGACGCCACCGACCGTGATTTGCTGGTCAGCGAGGGCATCGGCGACACGGATGTATTCTGCGCCGTCACCAGCGAGGATGAGGCCAATATCCTGTCCAGTATGCTGGCCAAACGGCTGGGCGCGCGCAAGACCCTGTGTCTGGTAAACAAACCGACCTATGTGGACATGATCCAGGGCGGTCCCATTGATATCGCTTTTTCGCCGGACAAGATTACTGCCGGCAGCATCCTGCGTTATGTGCGCCGTGGCCATGTGGAAAAAGTCTACCCCTTGCAGGACAGCGGCGCGGAAGTCATGGAGGCCGTGGCCAGTGGCGAGCCTGGCGAGTCCCTGCTGGTGGGGCGGCGTGTTGACCAGATCGACATGCCGGAAGGAGTGGTGCTGGGTGCCATCGTTCGCGATGGCAAGATGATTGCCGTACACCATGATACCGTGATCGAAAACGGTGACCACATCATCATGCTGCTGCGCGACAAAACCCTGCTCGGTACCGTGGCCAGCTATTTTCAGCCAGAAAGCTGAACGGGAGAATGATCCAATGAACAAGCGCCTGTCCGGCCGCGCGCGCCCCCCGGTCCGGTCTCGCCAGAGGCGCGAAAGCTCCGGGCCCTGCATGCTTGCGCGAAATCCCGAACCAGTCCGATGGCGCCAATGACGGCCTGAGTCATGAACATTCGTCTGCTGTTGAAAATATTCGGGTTGCTGCTGGTGATATTCAGTTTCAGCATGATTCCCCCTATTTTTGTCTCCATTTTGCTGGAAAACCAGCGCGAACTGGACGCCTTCACCCATACCTTTGCCATCGTCATAACGCTGGGCGCGGCCCTGTGGCTACCGTTGCGCAACTACCAGCGCGAATTGCGCACGCGCGAGGGTTTCATCATTGTCGCCCTGTTCTGGATAGTCTTCTCGGCGCTGGGGGCGATGCCGTTCATGTTGTCGCAATCGCTGTCCATGAGCTTTACCGATGCTTTTTTCGAATCCATGTCCGGCTTTACCACCACTGGCGCGACGGTGATTTCCGGACTCGACGCATTGCCGAAATCCATCCTGTTCTATCGCCAGCAACTGCAGTGGCTGGGCGGCATGGGTATCATCGTACTGGCGGTGGCGGTGCTGCCGGTGCTGGGCGTGGGTGGCATGCAGTTGTTCAAGGCCGAAGCGCCGGGGCCGATCAAGGACGCCAAGCTGACGCCGCGTATCACCGGCACGGCCAAGGCGCTGTATTCCATCTATCTGGTCATTACCATCCTCTGCGCTCTGGCCTACTGGAGTGGCGGTATGAGTGGCTTCGATGCCGTGGCGCACAGCCTGTCCACCGTGGCCAATGGCGGCTTCTCTACCCATGACCAGAGTTTTGCCTGGTTTCATTCCGCCCGGCTGGAACTGATTTCCATTTTTTTCATGTTTCTGTCGGGGGTGAATTTTGCCCTGCATTACGGCGCCTGGCACTCCAAAAGCCTGAAAGCCTACTGGCACGATACCGAATTCCGCGCCTATCTCATGATACTGCTGGGCGCATCGTTGATCATCGCCGTTTACCTTGCCATTCACGATGGTTACAAGTTTTTCCTGCAGGACTTGCATCATGGCCCGTTTCAGCTGGTCTCATTCATGACCACTTCAGGCTTCGGCGTTGCTGACTTCGTACACTGGCCCGATTTTATCCCGGTGCTGCTGGTGTTCTCCGGCTTCATCGGCGGCTGCGCCGGGTCTACCGCTGGCGGCCTGAAAGTGATACGGGTGGTATTGCTGGCCAAGCAGTCCGCCCGTGAGATAAAGGCGCTGGTGCATCCAACCGCGCAACTGCCCATCATGCTGGGTGGCGCGCAAGTCAGCGAAAAAATCACCAACGCAGTGTGGGGTTTTTTCGGCCTGTATGTGGTGTCATTCGTGGTGATGATGCTGCTCATGATGGCCGCCGACGTGGATCAGGTGACCGCCTTTTCCGCCGTCGCCGCCTGCATCAACAACGTCGGCCCCGGCCTCGGCGATGTCGCTTCCAGCTTCGCCGGCATGACCGACCCGGTGAAATGGCTCAGCGCCTTCGCCATGCTGCTCGGGCGGCTGGAAATCTTCACCGTGCTGGTGCTGTTTTCGCCGACATTCTGGCGCGCCTGATACTTTCTGTTACATAGCCTTACGCCTCGTTACTTACCGCATAGCCTCTCGTTGCTAGACTATCCTGCGAAATGGAGCGGATGTCCGCCCCTGCGGTTTTTGGTCAATCTGGTGAATGAGGAAAAGGATATGAACAGGGCATTGTTGCTGGCTGGTGTGTTGTGGACGGCGGGTCTGGCGGGTTGCGCCAGCATGCCGCCCGACGGACTCAAGCCGGTGGAAGTGGGTACCGGACAAAGCGTGGATTACGATCCGGCCAATACCATTCTGTATTTTCCGGCGGGCAAGCCATTGCCTTTCCATGTCTCCGCCAGCGGCTCGGTTTTTGACAAGCCCGTCGACCATACGGAAACATTCGTGCTGAAACGCGACATTTATACATGGCGCGATATGGTGAGTTTTGATGGCAAGCACTGGCAGCCCGAAAGCGAGGTGCTGACTGGCGAGGTGACGTTTAATTTCAATCCGAAAAATGTGCGTTTCCGTTTTGTCGCGGATTTCAAGAAGGAGTGATTTGTCTTGCGGCTGTCTACTCCTTCCCCAATTCCGCCAGCATATCCGCCTGATGCTCCAGCGTCAGTGGTTCAATAAGCTGATCGAGGTCGCCCTGCAATACCTGATCGAGCTTGTACAGTGTAAGGTTGATACGGTGGTCGGTGACCCGGCCTTGCGGGAAATTGTAGGTGCGGATGCGTTCGGAGCGGTCGCCGGAGCCGACCAGGCTTTTGCGGGTGGCGGCTTCCTCGGCCTGCGCCTTGCGCTGTTCCATTTCCATGATGCGCGATTTCAGTACGCTCATGGCGCGGGCGCGGTTTTTGTGCTGCGAGCGCTCGTCCTGGCATTCCACCACCGTGCCCGTGGGCAAATGGGTGATGCGAATGGCGGAGTCGGTCTTGTTGACGTGCTGACCGCCGGAGCCGCTGGCGCGGTAGGTGTCGACTTTCAGATCTTCCGGCCGCAGGTCAATTTCATCCATTTCGTCGGCTTCGGGCATGATGGCGACGGTGCAGGCCGAGGTGTGAATGCGTCCCTGGGCTTCGGTTTCCGGCACCCGCTGGACACGGTGACCGCCGGATTCGAATTTCAGTTTCGAGTAGGCGCCCTTGCCGACTATGCGCGCGATGATTTCCTTGAAACCGCCGTGCTCGCCCTCGCTTTTGGAAATGATTTCCACCGTAAAACGGTTTTTCTCCGCATAGTTGTTGTACATGCGAAACAGGTCGCCAGCGAACAGCGCGGCCTCGTCGCCGCCCGTCCCGGCGCGCACTTCCAGGAAAATATTGCGATCGTCATTGGGATCTTTCGGCAGCATGAGCCGCTGCAGTTCCTGCTCCTTTGCTTCGATATCGGCGCTTAGTTCTTTCAGCTCGTCCTGCGCCATATTGCGGATTTCGGTGTCGGAATCGTTCAGCATTTCTTTGGCCGAGGCGATGCCGTCGAGTTTTTCCCGATAAATCTGGAATGCGCTCACCACCGGCGTCAGTTCCGCCAGTTCCTGCATCAGCGCGCGATAGCTGTTCTGGTCGTTGATGACCTCCGGGTCGGAAAGCTGCGCATTGATTTCTTCGTGACGCAGGACGAGGTTGTCCAGCTTGGTCAGCGTGGATTCGCTCAGGCTCATGGGCTTATTCGTCGTCGAGGTTGAACAGCGTGCGCGCCGCGTCGAGCATGGACAGGTGTTCGTCGAACTGATGGGTGCGCAGGGTATGACTGGGCGCATGGGTCAGTTTGTTGGTGAGACTGCGCGCCAGCTGGGCGATGACTTTTTCCGGTTCCTCGCCCTTGTTCAGCAGCTTGATGGCTTTCTGCAATTCCTGTCGGGAAACGTCGTTGGCCTGCTCGCGCAGCGTGCGTATCACCGGTTCTGCATCCAGCGAGCGCACCCAGTGCATGAAGCGTTTCACTTCCACGTCGATAATGTGTTCGGCTTCGCGCGCCGCATCGCGGCGGGCTTCCATGTTCTGCTCCACCACCTGCTGCAAGTCGTCCACCGTGTACAGATAAACATCGTTGAGCCTGCCGATTTCCGGCTCCATATCACGCGGTACGGCGATATCCACCAGAAACATGGGGCGGTGCTTGCGCTTTTTCAGTGCGTTTTCCACCATGCCCTTGCCGATCAGCGGCAGTTGCGAGCCGGTAGAAGAAATAATGATATCGGCCTCGTGCAGGCGGTCGGGCAGTTCCATCAGGGCGATGGCCTCGCCAGCAAATTCATCGGCCAGCGTTTGCGCCTTTTCCACCGTGCGGTTGGCGACAATAATGCGGCCGATGCCGGCCTCGGACAGATGCCGCACCGCCAGTTCGATCATCTCGCCGGCGCCAATGAGCATGACGGTGCGGTCGCGAAGATCGCTGAAAATCTGTCTGGCCAGCGCCACGGCGGCGTAGGCCACGGAAACCGCGCTGGCGCCGATGGCGGTGTCCGTGCGCACTTTCTTGGCCACGGAAAAAGTCTGCTGAAACATCCTGTTGAGCATCTTGCCGGTGGCTCCGGCCTTGTGCGCCAGGGTGAAAGCGGTTTTCATCTGCCCCAGAATCTGCGGCTCGCCCAGCACCAGCGAATCCAGCCCGGAGGCGACGCGGAATGCGTGTTTTACCGCGTCGGACCCGCTGTGGCGGTAAAGATGGGGTCGCAGTTCGCGGCAGCTAATCCTGGCGCTGTCGCACAACCATTCCACGGTGCGGTCGATATTCTCGTTTTGCGCGCCGGCGTAAATTTCGGTACGGTTGCAGGTGGACAGAATGGTGGCCTCGCCAGCGTCGCCGTTGCTGCAGACTTCCTTCAGGGCAGGCGCAAGACGCTCCTCGGGAAATGCGAGTTTTTCCCGAACATCGACCGGAGCCGTTTTATGATTGACGCCAAATGCAAACAGCTGCATATGCCAGATTATACCAGAAGGGCCAAAAAGGGGTGGGATTGTGCCGTCTGCCGCGCCGGTGTCAAGGGCTGCGCGTCGCCGAAACAGTCGCGTCCCGCCGGTGCCGGCAAGAAAAATAGTCGCGCCATGCTGCGAATTGGCCCAAGCCCGGCTATACTTCGGCGCTTGAAACTCCGATAGCATGGCGCTGTCTCTAGAGAAACGCATCAACAAGTCTTCACCGGTACGGATATGCCTGACAACAGTAAAACGAAACCGCTATTCTTTTTCCAAAGCCTGCTGCTTGTCACGGGCGTCAGTCTGCTGCTTACCGGCTGCGGCGGCGTACTGGACACGGTCAGGACGGAGCAGGCCAGGCACGACAGTACTGCCACCGATGCCGGCAGTACTGACCAAGCGGTCAACCCGCCCGAGGATGTCGATAAGGAAGCGACCCTGGTCTATCAGATATTGCTGGGCGAAATAGCCCACCAGCGCGGTGATATTCATTTGTCCGCGGAGGCTTTTTATCGCGCCGCCAAAGAAACCCGCGACAAGGCGCTGGTAAAACGTGCCACCACCATGGCCATTGCTGCCAAACAGTATGACATGGCCCAGGATCTGTCCCGTATATGGGCGGAAGAAATGCCCGATGATCCCATCGGTCACGATACTCTCGGCCTGTTGCTGCTGGAAAAGGGCGAGATCCAGCAGGCGATAAAACACCTGAC
>JALXFQ010000431.1 GCA_027067235.1 Gammaproteobacteria bacterium | reverse complement strand
AAATACGGGTGGATGATGTGAATATTGCTGACTATGTGCTGGCTGATCTGCGCCAGAACCTGTCGCTGGTCACCCAGGAGACCATACTGTTTCAGGGCAGCATACGTGACAACATCATCTACGGTTCCGCAGACGAGCCCGACGAAAAGAGGCTGGCCGCCGCTGTGCGCGCAGCCCATGTCGCCGAATTTGCCGACAAACTGCCGGGGGGGCTGGATACCGAGGTGGGCGAACGCGGCGCGCGCCTGTCCGGTGGCCAGCGTCAGCGTATCGCCATCGCCCGCGCCATCTACAAGGACGCGCCCATACTGATCATGGACGAAGCCACCTCGGCGCTGGACACGCAGTCGGAGCGGCTGGTGCAGGACGCCATCAATGCTCTGATGAAAAACCGCACGACTCTGGTTATTGCCCACCGCTTGTCCACCATCGAACAGGCCGACAAGATACTGGTGCTGGAAAACGGCGAGATCGTCGAGCAGGGCGACCATCGAACCCTGCTGGAGAAAAAGGGGCTTTACCAGCGTCTGCACAAGCTGCAGCAGGCGGGTTCCTGATGGCGTCACCGTCCCTGCGGCGATGGGTGGAGCAACAATGGCAAGGCGAAAATCTGCTGACGGCGCTGCTGACGCCATTGTCATGGCTGTTTTGCTCGCTGGTCGCCATACGCAGGCTGGCCTATGCCCATGGCTGGAAAGCGTCAGCCAAACTGCCGGTGCCGGTTGTGGTGGTGGGCAATATTACCGTGGGTGGCTCGGGCAAGACGCCGTTGACGGCCTGGCTGGCGGGTTTTCTGCTCGAACAGGGCTATGCGCCGGGCATTGTCAGCCGCGGTTATGGCGGAAACAGCCGCGGCGCGCCGTTACGCGTTCAGGCCGATAGCGACCCCGCGCAGGCCGGCGACGAGCCGCTGCTGCTGGCGCGCCAGAGCGGTTGTCCGGTAGCGGTTTGCCGCGACCGCGTTGCCGCCGCCAGGCTCTTGCTGGATCAGGATGATTGCGATGTCATCATCGCTGACGACGGTTTGCAGCATTTGCGGTTACAGCGCGACATCGAACTGGTCGTCATCGACGGAGATCGGTGGCTATGGAATAAAAAGTGTATTCCGGCTGGGCCTTTACGAGAGAAACCTGATAAATTACATGAAGTAGATTTTGTTGTTGTGAATGGTCCCGCGCGGTCCCGCCACTGGCGCATGAAGCTGGAAGGAGAGACACTGGTGGCGCTGACCAGCCGCGCCCGGCGGAAACCGCTGGCGTCTCTGCGGGGAGAGCGCGTGCATGCGGTTGCCGGCATCGGCAACCCGCAGCGCTTTTTTCATGCGTTGCGGGATGCTGGTCTGGAGGTCATCGAACACCCGTTTCCGGATCATTATCGTTTCAGCACCGAAGATCTGGATTTTGGTGATGAACTGCCGCTGATCATGACCGAAAAAGATGCGGTAAAATGCGAGGACTTCGCCAGGGAAAACTGGTGGTATCTGCCGGTGACTGCGAGCGTGGACGCCGGACTGGGTGAAGCAATTCTGACTAGACTGAAGGAAATCTGATGGTTAATCGAAAAATGCTGGAAATTCTGGTGTGCCCGGTATGCAAAGGGCCGCTCATCTACAAAAAAAAGCAACAGGAACTGATCTGCAAGGCCGACCGGCTGGCCTATGCCATTCGTGACGACATACCGGTAATGCTGGAAGAGGAAGCCCGCCATATGGATCTGGATGAAGCGAAAAAGCTTTGAGCTTTACGGTCATCATTCCGGCGCGCCATGCATCGACGCGCTTTCCCGGAAAACCGCTGGCGCTCATCCAGGGCCGGCCCATGATCCTTCATGTGCTGGAAAACGCCCTGAAATCCGATGCCCGGCGGGTGGTGGTGGCAACCGACGATCAGCGCATAGCCGAAACGGTGCAGGCGTTCGGCGGTGAAGTCTGCATGACTTCCGACCGCCACCTCTCGGGTACCGACCGCCTGGCCGAAGCGGTGACCACGCTGGGGCTGGCCGATGAAGAAATCGTGGTCAATGTGCAGGGTGACGAGCCGGGCATGCCACCCGCCGTCATCGCCCAGGTCGCCGCAACCCTGAGGGATTCCGCGCAGGCAGTCATGGCGACCGCCTGCTGGCCCATCGAATCAGAAGACGAGTTCAACGACCCGAATGTTGTCAAGCTGGTCGCCGACAACGCCGGTAATGCGCTGTATTTCAGTCGTTCGCCCATTCCTTATCCTCGCAGAAAGACAACAACGCCAGCCTGCCGCCATATCGGCATCTACGCCTACCGCGCCGGTTTTCTGCCGCGGTTTTCGGCCTGGCCGGTGGCAGCGCTGGAACAGGCAGAAAGTCTGGAACAGTTGCGGGTGCTGGCGAACGGCGAACGTATTGCCGTGTGCACGGCGGCGGAAAAGCCGGGAGAGGGGGTTGATACGCCGGAAGATCTGGAACGATTTGTTCAGTCGATCAGTTCCAGCGCCAGATAATCGGCGTGAATCTGCCGGTGGTCCGGTGTCAGCACGGGAACAGTAACGGTGGATACCACCCTGCGCGTGGCCATGCCGTGAAGGTTTTCCTGAATGCCGCGGTTGTCGCGAATTTCCTGCAGCACAATGGATGGGCCATCCTCCAGCACTTCCACCACCACATAGCGGCGTCCGCGGTGGACTACGCGTACCCCGATCATGCCGCGCAACTGGTTCATGCTGATTTCGATGGTTTCGGACATGGGATAAAATTCCGCTGACTGAGCCGCTATTATCAATCCGATGATGTATGATCCGCAAGCAGCAAAACATACAAGTCTGCTGGCATCTGAATATTCGGGGATTCTCGCATTGAAAATTCTGTTTGTCTGTCTCGGAAATATCTGCCGTTCGCCGTCGGCCGAGGGCGTATTCCGGCAAAAACTGGAGCAGGCCGGACTGCACGACCAGGTGGAAGTCGATTCCGCCGGCACACACGCCTATCATGTTGGCAGTCCGCCGGATGCAAGAGCCGCGGCCGCGGCCGCGCGTCGCGGCGTTGATTTGTCCGGTCTGCGTGGTCGGCAGGTCCGGCCCGCAGACTTTGTGTACTACGACTACATACTGGCCATGGACCGCGAGAATCTGGCCGATCTGGAGCGCATGAGCGCGCCGGAGCAGCGCCACAAGATCCGCTTGTTTCTCGATTTCGCCAGCGACGACACCGGTACAGAAGTACCCGACCCCTATTATGGCGGTAGCGACGGTTTCGAAAGAGTACTGGACATGCTGGAGCAGGCTGCGGACGGCCTGCTGCGGGTGCTGAAAGACCAGCTGGCCGCCTGATGCATATTGATGTCAGCCTTGCGCAACAGATGCTGCGCCTCTATGACGACAACGGAGAACTGCTGATGGAGGCGCCGGTTTCCAGCGCCGCCAACGGCCCGGGTGAGGCTTTCGGCAGCGGGTGCACGCCGCGCGGCCGGCATGTGGTTCGCGCCAGGATAGGTGAGGGACTGCCGCAAAACGCCGTGCTGGTCGGCCGACGACCCAGCGGCGAAATCTATACGCCGGAGCTGGCCCGTGACCATCCCGAGCGGGACTGGATACTGAGCCGCATACTCTGGCTCAGTGGCACAGAGCCGGGGCGTAACCGCCTCGGCAATGTGGACAGCATGCGCCGCTTCATCTACATCCATGGTACGCCGGACAGCGAGCCC
>JALXFQ010000430.1 GCA_027067235.1 Gammaproteobacteria bacterium | reverse complement strand
TGTTGCACTGGGTTGGCAATCGCAAGCCGGCGAGCAGATCAGCCAGACTGGTCAGGTCAGGAATCCGGCGCATCTGATTGAACGAGATGGCTTTTTTGCTAATGGTCTGCTTGCCGGGATAGACCGGTTTATTTTTCAGTTTGAGCGGTCGGGTACAGCCCTTGTCGAAGGTTTTGCTGTTCCAGCAAACCTGGTATTCACCCGGTTGCAGGCGCGAAAAGCGGTAATGGCCGTCTTTTGTTGTTGTGGTCTCGGTGACTACTCTATGCGTATCGTTGTTGACCAGACTGACTACCGTGCCGGGTACGCCCAGACGCCGTACCTTGTTGCCGTCCCTGGTCAGGAATTCACCCACCAGCTGGCCAGAGATACTCGCGCCTCTGGGCAAATCCCGCAGGCTTTTCAGTTCATCCGCCAGCACTGGCGTGGCCCCCATGAGCAAAGACATCGTCAATATAGTTTTTTTCATGATCCATCTCCGTTTATCCGTTTTGGGAGTAACAGACTAAGGTCTGACTGAAAATGCTTCTGTGATAATCCACACAGAAAACATGAGAAAACTCAAGTCAGGCGTATTTGTCAGGACAGTGTCGCAGCATGGCTGCATTGGCGCGGGGAATCCTCGCGTTCGTATTCATGCGCCGGCCGGAAAGTGCTGGTCACCGCAAACGACCCGGAAGCATCCGTCGTCGACGCCAACGGCAAACGACATGGAATCGACAACCTTTACGTTACCGACGGCAGCATCATGCCCCGCGCCAGTCGGGTCAATCTGGCGCTGGCAATGCATGCCTGGGGCTGAGGCTGGGAAGTTATCTGGCAGGAAGGTGAAAATATCATTACGTGAGTTGAAGAAATTTCCACGCTAGAATGCCCCCATGTTTTATCTGGACCTGTTCAAGCAGCTTGAGCAGCATCATGTCAGATATCTGCTTGTTGGCGGTCTGGCTATGAACCTGCACGGCGTTCCGCGTATGACCATGGATATTGATATCATCCTTTTGCTGGATGACAGGAATCTGGATGCTTTTGTTGAAGCGGCGAAAGCGATGAAACTGACTCCGGCAATCCCCGTCGCGCTGGAAGACATTCTCGATGCTGACAAAAGGCAGCAATGGACCGACGAGAAAAATCTCATTGCGTTTCCGTTACTCTCCGAGGATGGCCACACGCCAACCCTTGATGTAGTGTTGAGCCATAACCTCGATATGGACACCGCATTGAAAAATGCGACAAAAAAAAGGTTGGGAGATACAACGGTTCCCGTAGCATCAATCAACGATATGATAAAACTCAAACAGCTTGCCGGACGCAAACAGGACCTGTCCGATATTGAACAGCTTCAGAGGATAAACCGTGGCGGATGAAAACAAACGCGCCGAACCCGGCGGTTACAGCTATGACATCAGTGACGAACAACTGGCGGCATTTGCCAAGCTCACGCCACTACAACGCCTGGAATGGGTAGAACAGGCGCGGCTGTTTACGCTACTGGGACAGACGGAAGAAACCCGTCGGCGGCATGAGAATCTCAGGCGGGGAGGGCGGATTGATGATTAGGTGGATAATTATGTCTCGTGTCCCCAGAATTTGTGCAGAATTTGGTGTCCCCAGAATTTGACGATGATTAGGTGGATAATTATGTCTCGTGTCCACAGAATTTCCCCAGAATTTGTGCAGAATCCATAGGTAAAAACGGGAGCATCCCTTGGCTGTACCTGACTTTCAATCATTGATGTTGCCGTTGCTCAAATTTTCCGGCGATGGCAAAGAGCATACGATGCAAGAAGCACGTGACAGACTTGCCAAAGTAATGGGGCTTACCGAAGAGGATCTGCGGGAAAGGCTGCCAAGTGGTCGGCAAACGACATTTTCAAATCGCGTAGCATGGGCAAAGGTTTATCTCACACAGGCAGGAGTTCTGAAGTCACCTAAGCGGGGATGCTTTCATCTTTCTGAGCGAGGCCGGAAAATTCTCTCTGAAGCGCCTGACAAAATTGATATCAAGTACCTGGAACGGTTCGAGGAGTTTCAGGAGTTTCGACAGGCAAGCAGTAAGGCCAGAGCAGAGAAAATTGCTCATGTAACTGAAAGTGAACTGTCTTCCAAGACTCCTGAAGAAACATTGGAGCAAGCCTATCAGCAATTGAGAGATGAGGTGGCAAATGAGTTACTTCATCTGATTAAAGGCAATACACCAGAATTTTTCGAGAAACTGGTCGTTCATCTCGTTGTTGCAATGGGGTATGGCGGCTCCGTAAAAGAGGCTGGAACAGCAACAAGAAAAACTGCGGATGAAGGTATTGATGGTGTTATCAAGGAAGATCGCCTGGGTTTGGATGCAATCTATTTGCAGGCCAAGCGATGGCAAGCCGTTGTCGGCAGGCCAGAGATACAAAAGTTTGTCGGTGCCCTTCACGGACAGCGTGCCAAAAAGGGTGTGTTCATAACCACCAGCTGGTTTTCGAAAGAGGCATTGGATTATGTTGGGCAGATTGATCCAAAAGTGGTTTTGATCGATGGGAACGATTTAGTCCAGTTAATGATAGACCATGATGTGGGTGTGAGTTCTGCGGTAGCGTACCAAGTCAAAAAAGTGGATACTGACTTCTTTATTGAAGATTGAACGAGACGCCTGTAAGCAAGTGAATAACCGGGGTCAGAGTGCGATTAGAAAAATACCAATAAAAACAATAGTATAATTGGCGCAAAAAATAAAATTGTTCGAATAGCGTTTCGCCCGCCGAAGCTGGCGTTCAGACGTTAAGCCGCTTTCGCCGCTGCTGGCAAAGCCGCGCCCGCATTGATATCCGCGTCCATGCCAGCCAGCACGGTATCCAGCACACCCAGGCAGTACATGACGTTTTTCCTGTTGCTGGCGTAGCCCATGAGGCCTATGCGCCAGACTTTTCCGGCCAGTGCGCCGAGGCCTGCGCCGATTTCGAGGTTGTATTCGTTGAGCAAGGTACTGCGCACGGCGGCTTCGTCGACGCCGTCGGGGATGGATACTGCGTTGAGTTGTGGCAGGCGGTCGCCTTCCTTGACGATGAAGGACAGCCCCATGGCTTCGATGCCGGCCTTGAGCATCTCGTGGTTTTTCTGGTGGCGCGCCCAGGCGTTTTCCAGGCCTTCGTCTTGCAGCAGCACCAGCGCTTCGTGCAAGCCATACAGTGTGTTGATGGGCGCGGTGTGGTGGTAGGCGCGTGTGCCGCTGCCCCAGTAGCCGAGCAGCAGGTTGATGTCGAGGAACCAGCTTTGTACGGGCGTTTTGCGGGCTTTGACTTTTTCCAGCGCGCGTTCGCTGAAGCTGACCGGCGACAGGCCGGGTGTGCAGGACAGGCATTTCTGCGTGCCGGAGTAGATGGCGTCGATTTCCCACTCGTCCACTTTCAGCGGCGACCCGCCCAGGGACGTGACCGCGTCAACGATGGTGAGGCAGTCGTACTGGTGGGCGATTTTGCACAGGGTTTCGGCGTCGGACATGGCTCCGGTGGAGGTTTCCGCATGCACGAAGGCGACGATGCTGGCGTCGGGGTTGGCTTTCAGCGCGTCTTCCAGCGCGTCGGGGTCAACCACGGTTCCCCAGTCGTTCTCCACCATGATGGCTTGTGCGCCAATACGGGTGACGTTTTCTTTCATGCGGCCGCCAAAGACGCCGTTCTGGCAGATGATGACCTTGTCGCCCGGCTCCACCAGATTGACGAAACAGAACTCCATACCCGCCGATCCCGGCGCGGAAATGGTGAAAGTTGCTTCGTTTTTAGTCTGAAAGGCATATTGCGTCATGGCCTTCACTTCATCCATCATGCCGACAAACGCCGGATCGAGGTGGCCGATGGTGGGACGCGACATGGCTTCGAGGATGCGCGGGTTGACGTCGGACGGGCCGGGGCCCATGAGGATGCGCGCAGGCGGATGGAAGGATTGAATCGTCATGTGTAACCTTTATATATGTGCGTGAACCGAAACCCTTGAGCCTCCTTGCTTGTGCGGGCTGTGTCAATAGTCGGCATGAGGGAGGGCGAAGGTAATGGAGCGGGAATGAGCAACGAAGCCTATTATGAGAATCACGTTTTCTTTTGTCAGAACATACGCGATGGCAAGCCTTGCTGCGAAGATCACGGCGCGAGCGCCATGCGCGATTATGCCAAGAAGAAAGTGAAAGAGGCGGGTCTGCATGGCGCAGGGCATATTCGCATCAATCAGGCGGGTTGCCTGGGGCGCTGCGACGATGGGCCGGTGCTGGTCGTTTATCCCGACGGCGTCTGGTACCGTTATTTTGACAGGGATGATGTGGACGAGATCATCGAAAAACACCTGATTGGCGGAGAAGTGGTTGAGCGGCTGCGACTGAAGGATTCGGATATTGTCTAGGAATAATATAAGAAATCCCTAAAATTAGACAATTATTATATTGACATGTGGTTTTTAGCGTCTATAATACCCACCAGGTCAAGAGGAAAGCTTCTTGACAACAGACATTGTAGGTAAGCGCAGCGCGAGTAGTTGATGCGATTATCTGAAAGACTCCTCCATCCTCCTTTGGTGGTTTCGGCGTGGCTCTCAGCCACGCCTTTTTTTTATGTCCAGGATGGACGGTACATCGCGGGAGGCAGGACGCCGGGAGCGATGCCACCAAGTTTTCCACAGAACCCGAAACAACCGTGCATACCAAGGATAGCCGAGAAGGACGTTGCCAACTTGTTTTACTGAAGTCGAAATAACCAGACAAACCCAGAAGGCAACTCCCCCCATTCCCAGCCCCACAACGCCAATTCAACCCCGCATTCCGCCCGGTCACGAAAGCGCACAACCCAACGCAGCCGCGCCGAACAGACTTTTTGCAATTCAGCGCTGATTTTATCCCGAAACTGCCTTGCTACGGGCCAGACGTTTTAGTACCATCCCGCCCCCTTGAAGTTCACGGTCATCGAGACTAGTTAAGATGAAAACATATTCCGCCAAGCCGGGAGGCGTTGAGCAGCAATGGTTTGTGGTCGATGCCGCAAACAGGCCTCTGGGTCGCATCGCGACTGAAATTGCTCGCCGTCTGCGTGGCAAGCACAAGCCTGAATACACCCCCCATGTTGATACCGGCGATTACATCATCGTCATCAATGCCGACAAGGTACATGTTTCAGGCGCCAAAGAGACGGACAAGATCTACTATCGCCATACCGGTTTTCCGGGCGGTCTGAAAGAGACTTCCCTGCAGAAAATGCGGGAAACGAAGCCGGAACAGATTATCGAAAAAGCAGTCAAGGGCATGTTGCCGAAAAACCCGCTGGGTCGGGCCATGTTCAAAAAGCTGAAAGTCTATGCTGGCGAGACCCACGCGCATCAGGCGCAGCAACCGCAAACTCTGGAATTGTAAGAATGGCTGAAAAATACTATAGCACCGGGCGTCGCAAGTCCTCCGTGGCGCGTGTGTACCTGACACCGGGCTCCGGCCAGGTAACGGTGAACAACAAAAGCCTCGACGATTTTTTCGGCCGTGAAACTGCGCGCATGGTGGTTAACCAGCCGATGGAATTGCTGGATATGGTGGGCCGCTTTGATATCAACGTCAATGTGCATGGCGGCGGCATGACCGGTCAGGCTGGTGCCATCCGCCTGGGTATTTCCCGCGCTTTGCTGGAATACGATGAATCCTTGCGTGCGCCGCTGCGACAAGCCGGGTTCCTGACTCGCGATGCCCGCGAAGTCGAACGCAAAAAAGTCGGCCTGCACAAAGCGCGCAAGCGCCCACAGTTCTCCAAGCGTTAGTCGCCTCGAGTCTGTCGAAGTTTCTGGAAAAGCGGCCCTGGGCCGCTTTTTCTGTTTCCGGGATGGCTTTTTTTGCGCTGTTTTGGCGCAGAACAAGTTCCCGTCGTCTTAATCTGCTAATCTCGTCTCACTATGATTAAAACTGGCATCATTGGCGGCACTGGCTACACCGGTGTCGAGCTGTTAAGAATTCTCGCAAAACACCCCGGCGTTGAGTTGTCGGTAATCACCTCGCGCGGCGAAGCAGGCCGGGCGGTGGCTGATTTGTTCGAGAATCTGCGCGGTCACGTTGATCTGGTTTTCTCCGAGCCGGATATCGGGGCGTTGAAGGCGTGCGACGTGGTTTTTTCCGCAACGCCCAACGGCATCGCCATGACCATGGCGGATGAGCTGCTGGACGCGGGCGTCAAACTGATCGATCTGGCGGCTGATTTCCGGATAAAGGATCTGGCTGTCTGGGAAAAATGGTATGGCATGAAACACGCCTGCCCCGAACGCGTGGCGGAGGCTGTTTATGGACTGCCGGAAATCAACCGCGCCGAGATCGCCAAAGCCAGGCTGATCGCCAACCCTGGCTGTTATCCCACGGCGGTGACGCTGGGCTTCATGCCGCTGCTGAAAGCGGGCCTGATTGACCCGGCGCGGCTGATTGCCGATGCCAAATCTGGCGTCAGCGGCGCCGGCAGAGGGGCAAAAGTCGCTACGCTGTTCTCCGAAATGGGCGAGAGTTTTGCCGCCTACGCCGTGGCCGGTCATCGGCACCAGCCGGAAATCGCCCAGACCCTTTCGGGCATGACGGATAAAGCGGTGGGCCTGACGTTTGTGCCGCATTTGTTGCCGATGATTCGCGGTATTCATGCGACCTTGTACGCCGATTTGACCGGCGATATCGACGACATCCAGTCCCTGTATGAACAGGCCTACGCCGATGAGCCGTTTGTGGATGTGCTCCCGGCGGGCAGTCATCCGTCCACGCGCTCGGTGAAATCTGCCAACACCTGCCGGATTGCGGTGCATCAGCTGGACCAGCGGCGGGTGGTGATATTGTCGGTGATCGATAATCTGGTCAAGGGTGCTGCAGGTCAGGCGGTGCAGAACATGAATATCCTGTTCGGTCTGCAAGAAACACAGGCCCTGGACAGAGTGGCGTTGCTTCCGTAAGGCGCAGCTCGGTGGAACGCGTTGTCATCAAGAAAGAGACGCCCAGAGGCGTCAAGATATTTTATGCCTTGCTGGTACTGGCAGTCTTTCTGGTCTCCATGGCGGCGGCCTACTATGCCGGTGTCCGGCTGTCTGCGCGCGGGCCGGCCGGCCCAATGCACGCCGATCAGTTTCTGGCCCGCGAAAATACGCGTTTGAGCGAGCAGGTGAAGGCCCAGATGACGCGGCTGGCGGCATTGCAGCAGGATCTGATCGCCGCTAAAAGTGAAATCGAGTTACAGAAGCTGACCAGCGAGGGTCTGAAAAAGGCGGTGGATGAGGAAATGCGCCGGCGTCTGTTGCTGGAAAAGGAACTGGGGTTCTACCGCAAAATGTCGAACAAGAAATCGGCAAGATTTTCGCTGTCCAGAATATCATTCAAAAAAGGCGCCAGGCCGGGTGAATATAGCTATCAATTCACCATCCAGAAGGCCAAAAAGGACGGCGTGAAGGACACCGGCGTGATCGAGTTGTTCGTTATTGGCAAACGCGGCAATAACCGGGAAACGATACGCATCCCGGCCGCGGGCAGTCCGCCGCTGGCATACAGCTTCAAGTATTTCCAGGCTTTTGAGGGCGAGGCCAGTCTGGGAGAAGATTTTATTCCGGAAAAACTGAAGGTGACCATGACCGGCAAGAGCAGCGGCAAAAGCGAGATGAAAAAAGCCTATGCCTGGGAGGATGTTTATTCCGAATAGACCCGGGTGCTCTTTGGGCCGCGTCGTTGCCGGCTGGCGCTCAGGGTCCGTGGCGAGTGCTGCTGTCGGGATACAGCCATGCTGTGGCCCGTGATCGTCGCTGGTGACGGCTGAGCCCGTGGCATTGGACTGCGGTTTTTTATATAGTGGTGGGCCGCTTCTTGCGGGCTGGTCCGGCAATACATCATTTTGAGGAGTAGAGGTAATGGCTATCATGAGTAAAAAGGGTTCGGCTGATCTGGGGCCTGTCGATACAATTGATACACTGATCGGGCACAAGGCCGAGTTTACCGGGGATATCCTGTTTTCCGGCGGGTTGCGGGTCGACGGCAAGATCAGTGGCAATATTTCGTCAAAATCCGGCGATGGCGCTTCTTCACTGGTATTGAGCGAAACAGGCGAGATCGACGGCAATGTTGATGTGGCCCATATCTTGGTGAATGGCACGATCAATGGCAATGTGCGCTCTGCCGGCAAGGTGGAATTGCAGCCGAAGGCGAAAGTCAATGGCGATCTGCACTACAAGATCATTGAAATGCAGCTGGGTTCAGTGGTCAATGGCGGCCTTTTTTCCGATGGCGGCAGGGATGAAATTTCCACCCTGAAATCCGTGCCCAACCCGGGCGAGCAAAAGGGCGTTTCCTGAGTGCGGGTTTGATTTCACTGTTCTGGCCCCATTGTTACAGCTCGGACAGTCCGATATGAGGAATGCGACATGACAGGAACAGACATACATTTCAGCCAGCGCGCGGCGCGGCGGGTCAGGGAAATGCTCGCCGCCAAAGGCGATGCGCCGCCCCTGCTCCGGGTTTATGTCGAAGGCGGGGGCTGCTCCGGCTTCCAGTACGGTTTTGCATTCGAGGAAGAAGCCGCCGACGACGATATCCGGGTCGAGACCGATGGCGTGACCTTGCTGGTTGATCCCATGAGCTCCCAGTATCTGGCTGACGCAACGGTGGACTATATTGACGATCTGCAAGGCTCGCGCTTTCTGGTGGACAATCCCAACGCCAACAGCACCTGCGGCTGCGGTTCGTCTTTTTCTCTCTGACTACAGGCATGATTCGCATCCCCGCGTTCGCGTGCGGACGGCCAGCCGTTAACCATCAAAATCAATATGGATCTGGATAAGCAAATCGCCTCGCTGACGCGGGGCGCGGAAGAAGTGCTGCTGCTCGATGAGCTGAAAAGCAGGCTGAAGGAGGGACGTCCGCTACGGGTGAAAGCCGGCTTCGATCCCACCGCGCCGGATCTGCATCTCGGCCATGCGGTGTTGATCAACAAATTGCGCCATTTTCAGGATTACGGCCACGAGGTGATTTTCCTGATTGGCGATTTCACCGGCATGATCGGTGACCCTACCGGAAAAAGCGCCACCCGGCCGCCGTTGACCAAACAAGACGTGACCGAAAATGCCAGGACCTATCAGGAACAGATTTTTGCCACCGGGCTGCTCGACGAGAAAAAGACCCGCGTGGCTTTCAATTCAGAATGGATGGCGAAGCTCAGCGCGGCGGACATGGTGCAGCTGGCGGCGAAGAACACCGTGGCGCGAATGCTGGAACGTGATGATTTCAGCAAGCGTTACAAATCCGGCCAGGCTATCGCCATACACGAATTTCTCTATCCCCTGATTCAGGGTTACGACTCGGTGGCGCTGCAGGCAGATGTGGAGCTGGGCGGCACCGACCAGAAGTTCAATCTGCTGGTGGGGCGGGAGCTGCAGAAATCCTCGGGACAGGCGCCGCAGGTGGTCATGACCATGCCCATACTGGAAGGGCTGGATGGCGTGCAGAAAATGTCCAAGTCGCTGGGTAACTATATTGCCCTGACCGACCCGCCCGGCGAGATGTTCGGCAAGGTCATGTCCATATCGGATGATCTGATGTGGCGCTATTACGAATTGTTGTCGCTGGACAAATCGCTGGACGACATCAAGCGCATGCAGACCGAGGTGGAAGAAGGCGTATTGCATCCGAAGCAGGCCAAGGTGGATCTGGGCCGGGAACTGGTGCGGCGTTTCCATGATGCTGCTGCGGCGCAGGCGGCGGTGGAAGATTTCGAGCGCCGCTTCGCGCAGGGCAAGCTGCCGGACCAGGTGGACGAAAAAACCATCACTGCGCCGGATGGCGCGTTGCGGATCGGCAATCTGTTGAAACAGGCCGGGCTGGTGGCCAGCACATCGGAAGCCATGCGCATGATACGCCAGGGCGCGGTCAGAATAGATGGTGAAAAAATTGCCGATACCGGTCTTGAAATTCCAGCCGGCACATCCCATGTATATCAGGTCGGCAAGAGAAAGGTCGCCAGGGTCGCATTACAGTAGACGGGCGGCCGCGAAACCGCCGCAGGGCGGCGATGGGCGTCATGCCCGCAGCGCTGTTTTGCAGCGCATGGAAATTCGTTGCAAAAAGCCATTGACCGGGGCTTGTTCAGACGTATAATCCCGCCTCCCCCGAGCTACATCAGTCGGTTTCGGAGGGCAGGAAAACTTTCTTTTGAAAAGGGTTGACCTGCGGGGTTCGGGACGTATAATCCCGCCTCCCTCGAGACGCCGGGAACGGTGCTTCAAGGGATGGTCGATCAGTAAATAAAGGTTGACCGACATGGCGCGAGGCGTATAATCCCGCGCTCTCCAGACCCGAGAGGGTTTGAGTTCTTTTACAATTAGTCAAGCAATTTGTGTGGGCGCTTTTGTCAATCAAAGCCTGAGACTTTGTCTTAAAGATTTTGTACCGGTCTTAAACGGTACACCCAGTTTTGGCTTCTTCGGAAGTCAATAATATTTAAACTGGAGAGTTTGATCATGGCTCAGATTGAACGCTGGCGGTATGCTTAACACATGCAAGTCGAACGGAAACGATGGAAGCTTGCTTCCAGGCGTCGAGTGGCGGACGGGTGAGTAACGCGTAGGAATTTGCCTTTCAGTGGGGGACAACTCGGGGAAACCCGAGCTAATACCGCATATGCCCTACGGGGTAAAGATGGCCTCTATTTATAAGCTGTCGCTGAAAGATGAGCCTGCGTCGGATTAGCTTGTTGGTAGGGTAATGGCCTACCAAGGCGACGATCCGTAGCTGGTCTGAGAGGATGATCAGCCACACTGGGACTGAGACACGGCCCAGACTCCTACGGGAGGCAGCAGTGGGGAATATTGGACAATGGG
>JALXFQ010000429.1 GCA_027067235.1 Gammaproteobacteria bacterium | reverse complement strand
GTGCGGCGAAGTTTATCAATTCAGCCTGGCGCATTCTCAGCGCTCTCCCCGGCAGAACTGACGGGGAACGGACAATCGAAAGCATGAATAAGGAATACACAATGAAAAACCGGATTACCCTGGTGATGGCCTTGCTGATGCTGGCATTTGCCGGCGCCTGCTGGCCGCAAGCCGACGAACACGGTCATGAACATGGCGAGGCCCAGTCTGAAGACGGGCATGAAGACGAACACGAGGAAGGCGTCATCAAGCTGACGCCGGAACAGCAGAAAATGGCCGGCATCGTTACCGAAGCCTTGACGCAACGCACTCTGGCCGCCGAAATACGTGCGCCCGGCGAAGTCAGACTCAACGCCTACAAGACTGCGCGCATCACCAGCCGGGTCAGCGCTCAGGTTGTCAGGCGCCATGTAGTGCTGGGTGATCGGGTAAAAACCGGCAAGGCGCTGGTCACCCTGTCCAGCGTGGAAATGGCCGAAGCCCAGGGCGCTCTGCTGGTGGCTGATCGTGAGTGGAAGCGGGTACAGAAACTGGGCGCCAAAGTGGCTTCGGCGCGACGTTACACCGAAGCGCAGGTCAAGCGCCAGCTGGCCTGGGCCAGGGTCAGCGCTTTCGGCATGACAGCGAAGGAAATCAATGCCCTGCTGCAATCCGGCGACGCGCGCAAGGCCAACGGAGAATTCAATCTGCTGGCTTTCAGGGCTGGCACCGTGGTGCAGGACGATTTTATCGAAGGCGCGGTGGTCGAACCTGGTCATGTGCTGCTTACCATCACCGACGAAAGCTCGCTATGGGTGGAGGCCCGGCTGACGCCGGTGCAACTGAAAAGTATCACTAAAGGCGCGACCGCGCGGGTGCAGACCGCCGAAGGCATGCTCAGCGGCAAGGTCACCCAGATCCATCACACCATCGACGAAACCACCCGCACTATCGCCGTACGCATCACCGTGGCCAACCCTGATGACCTGATCCACCCCGGCGAATTCGTGGACGTGTTTATGCAAAGCGCCACGCCGATATCGGCGCTGGCAGTGCCCGATGCCGCCGTGGTGCGCAGCCCCGATGGCGACTGGCAGGTATTCGCTATGCAGCACGAAAACGAATTCCGCGCGGTGGAAGTCGAGGTGGTGCAGAGCAGTGGCGGCTATGCCCGCATTGCCGGTCTGGAGCCGGGAACGCGAGTCGTCGTACAGGGGGCATTCTTCCTGCAATCGGAAATGGCCAAATCCGGCTTTGATGTGCACAACCATTGAGAGATCTGCCCCCTGCTCCTGCATGTAAAAAGGTGGAGTTTTACCTCCGGCCTTTTATCAAAGTCAGGGGCGTGGAAGGATTTTCCGGAACGAACAGGAAACCCGAATCATGCTGAATAAAATCATCGACACAGCCGTCGCCAACCGCCTGCTGGTGGTGCTGGCGCTGCTGGCGAGCATCGTGGGTGGCGTGCTGATACTGCCCAAACTCAATATGGACGCTTTTCCAGACGTGACCAACGTACAGGTGACCATCAACACCGAAGCCGAGGGTCTGGCTGCGGAGGAAGTGGAACAGATCATCACTTATCCGGTTGAGGCGGTCATGTACAGCCTGCCCGACGTGGAGGAAGTACGCTCCATTTCCAAAACCGGTCTGTCTGGCATTACTGTCGTTTTCAAGGAAGGCACCGACATCTATTTTGCCCGGCAGCTGGTGTTCGAGCAGTTACAGACCGCGCGCGAACAGATCCCCGAGGGCGTGGGCACACCGGAAATGGGGCCGAACACCTCCGGCCTGGGCCAGGTGTACCAGTACATGCTGCGCGCCGAAGACCCGGGCAAATTCGACGCTATCGCCCTGCGCGGCATCAATGACTGGGTGGTCAAACTGCTGCTGATGCCGGTGGACGGCGTCACTGACGTACTGTCTTTTGGCGGCGAGGTGCGCCAGTACCAGGTGCAGCTGAACCCGGACAAACTGCTGGCGCACAAGCTTGCAGCAAAGGACGTGGCCGAAGCCATCGAGGCCAACAACCGCAACGCCGGCGGCTGGTATCTGGATCGCGGCGCGGAGCAACTGGTGATACGCGGCGTGGGCTGGGTGCGCTCCGGCGAAAACGGCCTGAGCGACATAGCGAATATCCCGCTACGCGAACATGACGGCGTGGTAGTGCGTGTAGCGGATGTGGCCAAGGTCACCTTCGGCGGCGAAATTCGTCAGGGCGCGGTAACCATGACCCTGCGGGGCGAAAACGGCAAGCCGAAGCATCTGGGCGAAGTCGTTGTCGGCATAGTGCTGAAACGCCTGGGCTCGAACACCAAGGCCACCATCGACGGCATCAGGGAACGCCTGCCAGCCATTCAGCAGGCGCTGCCCGACGGCGTGGTGCTGGAACCTTTCTACGACCAGTCGGAGCTGGTGGAAAAGGCCGTCGCCACGGTAGCGAAGGCGCTGCTCGGAGCTTTCGCGCTGATCGTCATTGTACTGGCGCTGTTTCTGATGAACCTGCGCGCCACCGTGCTGGTGCTGCTGTCCATTCCCATTTCCATCGGACTGGCGCTGATGCTCATGGCGCAGTACGGCATATCAGCCAATCTGATGTCGCTAGGCGGACTTGCTATCGCCATTGGCATGATGGTGGATGGCTCGGTGGTGATGATGGAACACATCTTTTCGCACCTGACCCAGCCTGATGAATTACACCGTGAAGAAGTGGAAAAAGAACTCGCGCCGGGCGACTCGCAGCCATTCGACACGGCGCGCGATCACGGCATGGCGCTGCGTATTCAGGAGGCGGCGCGCGAGGTGGGTCAGCCGGTGTTTTTCGCGGTGTTGATTATCACCATCGTGTTCGCGCCGCTGTTCGCGCTGGAAGGCGTGGAAGGCAAACTGTTTCAGCCCATGGCCATCGCCATCGTGCTGGCCATGCTGGCGTCACTGATGGTGGCGCTGGTGGTGATACCGGCGCTGGCCACCTATGTGTTCCCCAAAGGCATCAGGGAAAAGGAAAGCCCGCTGCTGAAACCGCTGGCGTCCGCCTATCGTTCGGCGCTGAAAAAGGCGCTGACCGCCCGCAAAACAGTGGTGAGCATCGCGCTGGCGCTGTTCCTGGGCGCGCTGGCGCTGATTCCCTTCCTCGGCACCGAATTTGTTCCGGAACTGGAAGAAGGCACGCTCAATATCCGCGTTACGCTGGCGCCCTCCTCCAGCCTGAAAACCTCGCTGGATGTGGCGCGCAAGCTGGAAGCGCAGCTCATGAGCTTCCCGGAGGTGCTTTACGCCTCCAGCCGAGTGGGCCGCGCCGAGGTGGGTGGCGACCCGGAGCCGGTGTCCAACGTGGAAATCTTTGTGGGGCTCAAACCGCAAAAGGAATGGACGACGGCGAAAGACCGCCCCGCGCTGCAGGAAAAAATGGCAGCGAAAATGAACCTGCTGCCGGGCCTGCTGATTACCTTCTCGCAACCCATCGCCACCCGCGTCGACGAACTACTGTCCGGCGTCAAGGCGCAGCTTGCCATCAAGCTGTTCGGCCCCGATCTCGAGGTGCTGGCGGACAAGGGACGCGCCATCCAGCAGCTGACACAGAAAGTGGAAGGCACGCGCTCGGTGGAGATGGAGCAGATCGCCGGCGAGGCGCAACTGGTGGTGCGCCCGGACCGCGACAAGCTGGCGCGCTTTGGCATCGCCGTGGCGCAGGTGATGGATCTGGTCTCCGACGCCATCG
>JALXFQ010000428.1 GCA_027067235.1 Gammaproteobacteria bacterium | reverse complement strand
GGGGTGATCGGCCTGATCGTTGGCATCATCATCGCCTGGCTGGTGCAGCGCTGGGCCGGCTGGGAAGTGGCCCTGGCCGGCCCCGGACTGGTCATCGGCCCGGCCGCCGCGATCCTGACCGGGCTGGCCTCCGGGATCTATCCCGCCATGCGCGCGGCCAGAATGAGCCCGGCTCTGGCGCTGCGCAAGAACTGACAATGGCAGACCACTTCCCGGCATTATCCATCGCGGATATAGAGACGCCCCCGCTATCCCTTGATATAATCGCCGCCCTTTTCCTCGGGATTTGATAGCCGGTCGCCGCCGTCGGCAGTTGACGGCCGGTTCATGTGCGAGAACGAATGACTATGATGGCTGGAACAAAGCAGGGGCGGTTGCCGCAAAAACAGGGGTTGTACGACCCGCAAAACGAACATGACGCCTGTGGCGTCGGTTTTGTTGCCCATATCAGGGGCGAGAAAAGCCATGGCATAATCGAACAGGGGCTGAAGATACTGGCCCGCATCGAACATCGTGGCGCGGTGGGCGCGGATCCGAAGGCCGGCGACGGCGCCGGTTTGCTGATGCAAATACCTGATGCCTTTTTCCGCGAAGAAGTGGATTTTAACCTGCCTGCCGCCGGTGAGTATGGCGTAGGCATGTTGTTTCTGCCGCAGGATGAGACCGAGCGCGCAGCCATAGAAAAGCTGGTTGAGTCCATCATTTCGCAGGAAGGTCAGACCGTGCTGGGCTGGCGCACCGTGCCGGTGGACAACAGCGACCTGGGCTACAGCGTATTGCCCACCGAGCCGGTGGTACGCCAGGTGTTCGTGGGCCGCGGCGAAAATACGCCGGACCAGGACGCGCTGGAGCGCAAGCTGTTTGTCATCCACAAAATCATCGACGCGAAAGTGCGCAGCGACGATATGGCCGGGCGCGAATTTTTCTATGTCAATTCCATGTCCAGCCGCACCATCGTCTATAAAGGCATGCTGCTGGCCAATCAGGTAGGCAGTTATTATCAGGATCTGCGCGACCAGCGCGTGGTGACGGCGCTGGTGCTGGTGCATCAGCGTTTTTCCACCAACACTTTCCCGACCTGGGATCTGGCCCACCCGTTCCGCATGATTGCGCACAACGGCGAGATCAACACCCTGCGCGGCAATGTCAACTGGATGGCTTCGCGGCGGCAGTCCATGGCGTCCGACATTCTGGGCGATGATCTGGACAAGATCTGGCCGCTGATACCGGAAGGCCAGTCCGATTCGGCCTGTTTCGACAATGCGCTGGAACTGCTGGTGGCGGGCGGCTATTCGCTGGCCCATGCGATGATGATGCTGATCCCCGAGGCGTGGCAGGGCAACCAGCTGATGGATCCGAAACGCAAGGCCTTCTACGAATACCATGCGGCGCTGATGGAGCCGTGGGACGGCCCCGCGGCGGTGGCATTCACTGATGGTCGCCAGATTGGCGCGACGCTGGACCGCAACGGCCTGCGCCCGGCCCGCTACCTGATTACCGATGATGATTTTGTCATCATGGCGTCGGAAATGGGCGTGCTGGACACGCCGGAAAACAGGATCGTCAAGAAATGGCGCCTGCAGCCGGGCAAGATGTTCCTGATTGATACCGAGCAGGGGCGCATTATCGACGACGCCGAGCTGAAAGCTGATCTTGCGGAAGCGCGACCCTATCAGGAGTGGCTGGACAAGACCCAGATCAATGTGGAGTCGCTGACCAACACGGTGTGCCCGCCCAGACCGCTGGACGAGCAGGCCTTGCTGGATGCGCAGCAGGCGTTTGGCTATACCGAGGAAGACACCAAGTTCCTGCTCACGCCGATGGTGAAAAACGGTATGGAAGGCACCGGTTCCATGGGCACGGATACGCCGCTGGCGGCGTTGTCTGGCCGGCCGCGCCATCTGTCCAACTATTTCAAGCAGAATTTCGCCCAGGTGACCAATCCGCCCATCGACCCGATCCGGGAAGAGGTGGTCATGTCGCTGCTGAACCTGATTGGCCCGCGTCCGAATCTGCTGGGCCACGAAGAGGCCGGTTCCGGCATGCGTCTGGAAGCGCCGCAGCCGGTGCTGTCCAACGAGGCGCTGGAGCGCATTCGCGGAATCGAAAGCCAGACCGATGGCGCGTTTCGCACCAAAACGCTGGATATCACCTATCCGGCGGCAGACGGCGCGGCTGGCATGAAAGCGGCGCTGGAAGCCCTGTGCGAGGCGGCCAACAGCGCCGTACGTGATGAATACAATATTCTGATCCTGTCCGACCGCAAGGTGTCGGCGCAGCGTATCGCCATACCGTCGCTGCTGGCGACTTCGGCGGTGCATCATCATCTGGTGGATGAAGGCCTGCGCAACGAAACCGGCCTGGTGGTGGAAACCGGCGCAGCGCTGGAAATCCAGCATTTCGCCACCCTCATCGGCTATGGCGCGGAGGCGGTAAATCCGTGGCTGGCGTTCGAGACCGTGGCCCATGATCTGCCGCATATCGATGCCGACATGGACGCGAAAAAAGCCCGCGACAACTACATCAAGGCGGTGGGCAAAGGTCTGAAAAAAGTCATGTCGAAAATGGGCATTTCCACCATCCAGTCCTATTGCGGCGCGCAGATTTTTGATGCGGTGGGCCTGTCCAGCGCTTTTGTCGATGCCTATTTCGCCGGCACCGCCACCATGGTGGAAGGCGCGGGTCTGGCGGAAGTGGCCGAGGAAGCCGCGCGCTGGCATCACGATGCCTATGGCGACAAGCTGTTTTATCGCAAAAATCTCGACGTGGGCGGCGAGTACGCCTACCGGGTATTCGGCGAAGACCATATCTGGACCCCGGCCACCATCGCCAAACTGCAGCATGCCGTGCGCGCCAACAACGCGCGGGACTATGCGGAGTTTTCCCGTCTTGTCAACGAGCAGAATGAGCATCTGCTGACCTTGCGCGGGCTGATGGAATTCCGCTTTGCCGATCAGCCGGTGCCGCTGGATGAAGTGGAGCCGGCGAAGGAAATCGTCAAGCGTTTCGCCACGGGCGCCATGTCGTTTGGCTCCATTTCCTACGAGGCGCATTCCACCCTGGCGCGCGCCATGAACGCGCTGGGCGGCAAGTCCAATACCGGCGAGGGCGGTGAAGAAGCCGAGCGTTTCAGGCCGCTGCCCGACGGCAGCATGAACCCGGAACGCTCTGCCATCAAGCAGGTGGCGTCCGGGCGTTTCGGCGTGACCACCGAATATCTGGTGAATGCCGACGATATACAGATCAAGATGGCGCAGGGCGCAAAACCCGGCGAGGGCGGTCAGCTGCCGGGTCACAAGGTGGACAAGCGCATCGCCGCTGTGCGTCATTCCACGCCGGGTGTGGGGCTGATTTCGCCGCCGCCGCACCATGACATCTATTCCATCGAGGATCTGGCGCAACTGATCCACGATCTGAAAAACGTACAGCCGAAGGCGCGTATTTCGGTGAAACTGGTGTCCGAGGTGGGCGTTGGCACGGTGGCGGCAGGTGTGTCCAAGGCCCATGCCGACCATGTCACCATTGCCGGTTACGATGGCGGCACCGGCGCTTCGCCCATCACCTCCATCAAGCACGCCGGTTCGCCATGGGAAATCGGCCTGGCCGAAACGCATCAGACCCTGGTGTTGAACCGCTTGCGCTCGCGTATTTGCGTACAGGCTGACGGCGGCATGCGCACCGGGCGTGATGTGGTCATCGGCGCGTTGCTGGGCGCGGATGAATTCGGTTTCGCCACCGCGCCGCTGATCGCCGAAGGCTGTATCATGATGCGCAAGTGTCATCTGAATACCTGCCCGGTGGGCGTGGCCACGCAGGATCCCGAGTTGCGCGCGCGCTTCAAGGGCCAGCCCGAGCATGTGATCAATTATTTCTTCTTCGTCGCCGAGGAAATCCGCGAACTGATGGCGCAACTGGGCTATCGCAGGTTCGAGGACATGATCGGCCAGTCCCATCGTCTGGACATGCGCAGGGCGGTGGATCACTGGAAAGCGCGGGGGCTGGATTATTCCAGGCTGCTGGCGAAGCCACAGGCGGATTCGCACGAGCAGGAGTACAACTGCGAGGGGCAGGATCATGGCCTGGACAAGGCGCTGGACAACGAGCTTATCAAACAGGCCGAGTCGGCGCTGGCGAGCGGCGACAAGGTAGTTATCGACATTGATGTGCATAATTACAATCGCACCATGGGCGCGATGCTGTCCGGTCGCGTCGCCGAGAAATACGGCCATGCCGGCTTGCCGGAAGACACTATACTGATTCGCGCCAGAGGTACGGCGGGCCAGTCGCTGGGCGCGTGGCTGGCGCGCGGCGTGACCATCGATCTGGCGGGCGAAGGCAATGATTACGTGGGCAAGGGGCTGTCCGGCGGCAAGCTGATCGTCTATCCGCCGGCCGATTCCGCCATCGGCAAGGCCGAGGAAAACATTATCGTCGGCAACACCGTGTTGTACGGGGCAATCGCCGGCGAGTGTTACTTCCGCGGCGTGGCCGGTGAACGTTTCGCCGTGCGCAATTCCGGCGCCCATGCGGTCATCGAGGGCGTGGGCGACCATGGCTGCGAATACATGACCGGCGGCGTGGTGGTCTGTCTGGGCGGTACCGGGCGCAACTTTGCCGCCGGTATGTCCGGCGGTATCGCCTATGTGCTGGATGAGGATGGCATGTTCAGCCAGCGCTGCAATACCGAAATGGTCGATCTGGAGAAAATTCAGCCCGATGGCGCCAACGCCGATGTCAGCGACATGCTGGGCGCGGACGAGACCCGACTGCAGACCCTGATCCGGAACCATCTGCAATACACCGGCTCCGAGGTGGCGAAACGCATTCTGGACGACTGGGAGGCGGCTTTGCCGAAATTTGTCAAAGTGATGCCGCAGGACTACCGCCGCGCGCTCACCGAACTGAAACAGGAAAAAGAGGCCGCTTGATATGGGCAAGCCGACTGGATTCAAGGAATTCGAGCGCCACGACCGCGGCTATGCGCCGGTGGAGCAACGGGTAAAGTCTTACGACGAGTTTGTCATACCGCTGGACGAGCAGGAGCTGTCGCGCCAGGGCGCGCGCTGCATGGATTGCGGCATACCGTTCTGTCACGGCGGCTGTCCGGTGAACAATCTGATACCGGACTGGAATGATCTGGTGTACAAGGCCGAATGGCGCGAGGCGCTGGATGAGCTGCACCTGACCAACAATTTCCCGGAATTTACCGGGCGCATCTGTCCGGCGCCGTGTCAGGAATCCTGTACCCTGAATCTGGAAGATGCGCCGGTCACCATCAAGACCATCGAATGCGCCATAGTGGACAAAGGCTTCGAGGAAGGCTGGATAGAGCCGCTGCCGGCGGCGCATAAAACCGGCAGGAAAGTGGCAGTGGTGGGTTCCGGCCCGGCTGGCATGGCCTGCGCCCAGCAACTGGCGCGCGCCGGGCATGACGTGACCCTGTTCGAAAAGGAATCACGCATTGGCGGCTTGCTGCGCTTCGGCATTCCCGACTTCAAGCTGAACAAGAAAATCATCGACCGGCGCATGCAGCAAATGGCAGCGGAAGGCGTGACATTTCAACCGGATACGCATATCGGTGTGGACATCAAGGCCAGTGAATTACTCAAGGATTACGACGCCGTGGCGCTGACCGGCGGCTCCGAGCAGCCGCGCGATCTGCCGATCCCGGGGCGCGATCTGAACGGCATCCATTTCGCCATGGATTTTCTCAAGGCCAACACCAAATGGGTGCAGGGCGTGCATGACAGGGACGATGTGATCTGGGCCACCGACAAGCATGTAGTGGTCATCGGCGGCGGCGACACCGGCTCCGACTGCGTGGGTACGTCCAATCGCCACGGCGCCAGATCGGTGACCCAGATCGAGATCATGCCCGAGCCGCCGATAAAGGAAGACAAGCTGGTGACCTGGCCGGACTGGCCCAACAAGCTGCGTATTTCCACTTCGCAGGAAGAGGGCGCGACGCGCGTGTATGAAACCACCGCGAAAGAATTTATTGGCGACGAAATCGGCAACGTCAAAGCCATCAGGCTGGTCAAGGTGCAGTGGGACAGGGACGACAACGGCAACTGGAAAATGTCCGAAATTCCCGGCTCCGAGTCTGAAATCCCCGCCGATCTGGTGACGCTGGCCATGGGTTTTGTGCATCCGGTGCACGAAGGCATGCTGGAGGAACTGGGCGTGGAGCTGGACGGGCGCGGCAACGTCAGGGGTGATACCGATGGCGAAAAAGCCTATCGCACGTCCATCGACAAAGTGTTCGCGGCCGGCGACATGCGCCGGGGCCAGAGTCTGGTCGTGTGGGCCATACGCGAGGGCCGCGCCTGCGCCGCCGAGATCGACGAATACCTGATGGGCGAAACCAGCCTGCCGAAATACGAGAACTGATCGACTTTCCCGGGCGGGTCGCCCACCGTGGTTCTGTTCGATATCAGCCGGCGGATGAATCCGCTGCTACGGAGGAAAATACATTGTCCATATTGAAAAACGACCGCTTTCTGAAGGCGCTGGCGCGCCAGCCGGTTGACGCCACGCCCATCTGGGTCATGCGCCAGGCCGGACGCTATCTGCCAGAATATCGCGCCACCCGCGCCAAAGCCGGCAGTTTTCTCAATCTGTGCAAAAATCCGGAACTGGCCTGCGAGGTGACCCTGCAGCCCATTGACCGGTTCGAGCTGGATGCAGCGATTATTTTTTCCGACATTCTCACCGTGCCCGATGCCATGGGTCTGGGCCTGTATTTTTCCGAGGGCGAGGGGCCGCGTTTCGAGCGCCCGGTACGCACCGAGGACGATGTCAACAGACTGTTCGTACCCGATGCCGAAGACAGTCTGGGCTATGTGATGGACGCCATTCGCGTGACGCGCAAGGCCATTGCCGGCCGCGTGCCGCTGATCGGTTTTTCCGGCAGCCCGTGGACCCTGGCGACCTATATGGTGGAAGGCGGCTCGAGCAAGAATTACAGTATTGTCAAGGCCATGATGTTTGACCGCCCCGACCTGATGCACAAGCTGCTGGACGTGACTGCGCGGGCTGTAATTGATTATCTCAATGCGCAGATTGCCGCGGGCGCGCAGGCGATACAGATTTTCGACACCTGGGGCGGCGAGCTTTCCCCCCGCGACTACCGCGAGTTTTCGCTGAAATACATGGATCAGATCGTCAGGGGCCTGAAGTGCGAAAACGAGGGCCGGGCAGTGCCGGTGATCCTGTTTACCAAGCGCGGCGGGCAATGTCTGGAGCATATTGCCGATACCGGTTGCGATGCGCTGGGCCTGGACTGGACCACTGATCTGGCAGCGGCGAGAGAACGCGTGGGCGAGCGCGTGGCGCTGCAGGGTAATATGGACCCGGCGCTGCTGTACGCCTCCAACGAGCGTATTCGCCAGGAAGTCAAGGATATACTCGGCGTTTATGCCGGCGAGCCGGGCCATGTGTTCAATCTTGGTCACGGTATTCATCCGGAAGTGGATCCGGAAAAAATGAAAGTGCTGGTGGATGCCGTGCACGAGTTCAGCGCCGCCTGAAAAGCTGGCACGTGGCCGCTATCGGTCAGCGGGCCCGTGCTGCCTGCGGCTGCGCCGGCCGCCGGCCAGAAGCAGGGGCGCGAGTCGTTTGTCACCGGCGGCGACCTCTGTTACCAGCCACCCGCCCGGCTGTTTCATAAAGGCGGACGTGTTTCATATAATGATGTTGTATGATCCATGGCTTGTGCAATTACTTTCGTTTTGTGCAAAGGGAAACTGTATCCTGTGCGGTTTCAGGCTGCTTGTGGTGTTGCATTTTGACCGGTTCCTCCTGAATCATGGCAATGGCCATGATTCGGCGGGCTGTCGACCGGACTGCGTCGCCACAATCGTTCTGATTTCCCGATCCTTCAAGAAACTTCCGGGCCAGCATGATGCCATTCGCTGACATTTTCCATTTCATCGTTGAACTGATCTGGAAACACGACTTGAGCAAGGCGCCGTGGTACAGGCGCTGGCCGTTGACGGTGTTGCGCCTGCTCTATGTCACCGTCCGCGAGCTGGTGTCGGGCGAGCTGGCGCTGTATGTCACCAGTCTGGTATACACAACCCTGCTTTCCATCGTGCCGCTGCTGGCGGTAAGCTTTTCCGTGCTGAAGGCGTTCGGCGTACACAACAAGATCGAGCCCACCCTGATGAGTCTGCTGGAGCCACTGGGCCCGAAAGGCGCAGAAATTACCCAGCATATCATCGGTTTCGTGCAGAACGTCAAAGTCGGCGTGCTGGGCGCGGTGGGCATGGCGTTTCTGCTGTATACCGTGGTCGCCATGCTGCAGAAAATCGAGACGGCGTTCAATTCGGTCTGGCATGTACACAGGCTGCGCAATTTTTCACGCCGCTTCAGCACCTATCTGACTGTGGTGCTGATCGGTCCGGTGCTGATTTTTACCGCCATCGGCATCACCGCCTCGGTCACCAGCAACAGTCTGGTGCAGTACCTGCTTTCGGTGGAGCCGCTGGGCACCCTGTATCTCGAGTTTTCCAAACTGTTGCCGTATCTGCTGGTATGGGTGGCGTTCAGCTTTCTGTATATCTTTATCCCCAACACCGATGTCCGGCTGAAGCCGGCGCTGATCGGCGGCCTGATTGCTGCTGTTCTGTGGCAGACAGCAGGCTGGGTGTTTACCCATTTTATTGCCAGCTCGGGAAAATATGCGGCCATCTATTCCAGCTTTGCCGTGGTGATACTGGTGCTGATCTGGCTTTATGTGAACTGGCTGATCGTACTGGTAGGCGCAAAGATCACTTTTTTCATCCAGAATCCGCGGCATATGACCCTGGAGCGGATTCCGCCGGCCCTGAGCAGCCGCATGCGCGATCGCGTGGGTCTGGCGATCATGTATCTGATTGGCAAAAGTCACTGGCACGGCGAATCGCCGCCTGGCATCGATGATCTGTCGCAACAACTGGAAGTGCCGCCGGAGCTGGTGGAGAAGCAGGTCGAAGCACTCATGGAGAAGGGTTTTCTGCTGGCGACAGCGACTGACCCGGTGGCCTATGTGCCGGGGCGGGACATCGACACCATCAGGCTGTCTGATCTGGTTTTCGCCATACGTTCGGCCGGAGAAAGCCGCCGCGTGAAATTTGGCGAATCGGGCGTGCCCGAGCCGGTGGACAAGCTGGTCGGTGAGCTGGAGAAAGCCATGGGCGATCGTCTGCATGATCGAACCCTGCATGATTTGCTGGCGGCGGGTTGACAGCGCCGGGGAAACTTTCTGCGCAGAGTGCTATCCTAACGACATGCACTGGCGCGTGAAAACATTTCTGGCCGCGTTCTTGCTGTGGTCTACAACGGCATCTGCCGGGGGCTATGTGGGTTACGGCCTCGGTTACGGTCTTGGTTACAACGGGTACGATGACTGGGGTTATCCATACGGCGATTATCCGTATTCCTGGGGTTCGTACCCTTATTATGGCGGTCATCATTACGGCTATGGCTATCCCGGCGTCAGCCTGGGTTATAGCGCGCATGGCGGTGATGCCGGTTCGCTGCTGGCCGGTTTGCTGCTGGGGGGATTGCTGCTGCATGCGATCAACCCGTCTGACAATGACCGGTACGATCGCCCGGCCCCTGTTTACCGGACCGGCTCGAATTCGACGCCCGCCTATCCCGGTTCGGTAATTGAGTCCGATGTCCCCACCAGAGTGGTCGAATCCGGAAATCCCGGCTGTCTGATGACGCGCGAGTACAGCGGCATGATTACACTCAACGGCCGGCCGCATCGGGCCTACGGCACCCGCTGCATGAAAGCGGACGGATCGTGGGCATACGGCCCGCTGAAGGCTGAACCCGATTTCTGAGCGCGCCTCTGAGTCCGCTGTCGGGTGACCTTGCCCGCGGTGGTTGGCCCGAACCCTTCATGAAACATCCAGGCTATTCAGCGGCAAACAGAACGCTCAGTTTGCCAATATCCGGATCGATTTTTGCCGCTTCGGTGAATTGCTGAATCAGTTTTTCGCCAGCGCTATCACCCGCCATGGCGACGGGCAAGACCAGTTCCACGTCTATTTTCCCGTTCAGGTAATGCAGGTTGATGGCGCGAATTGCCCCGGCCTCGGGGATGTTTCTGAAATAGCCGTGCAGGCGTTTCTCGAATTCCTCGCGCAGCGGCAGGGGGCGGGGCAAAGCCGTTTTTTCGTCATTTTCCGGGTCGATATGCACGGTAATGTCGGTCAATTCGGGGAATGCCTGCAGTAGCCGGTAGCGCACGGTGTCGCCGATGGTGTGGCCTTCTGAAACGCTGGCGCGGCCGTTGACCTGGATATGCACATCGGCTATGACGCGTCCGGCGGACTTGCGCGAGCGCAGCATGTGCATGTCCACCACGCCGGGCACCGAGCGGATGATTTTTTCCATCGCTTCCAGCGTTGCCGGGTCCAGCCCGGCGTCCACCAGCTCTTCCAGCGCCTCGCGGCCCAGCTTGTAGCCCATCCAGCCGATCATGACAGCGACGCCGATGGCGGCGGCGGAGTCAAGCCAGCGATAACCGGCCAGGTTGCCGAGTATGCCCAGCAGCACCATGACCGAGGATATGGCGTCGCTGCGGTGATGCCAGGCATTGGCGATGAGCAGTTGTGAACGAACCCGGCGGCCGGTGGCAGCGGTGTACTGATACAAGCCTTCCTTGGCGATAATGGTAGCAGCGGCGGCCCAGATGGCGTAATGGTGCACATGCTGCAGCAGTTCGGGGTGCAGCAGACGTTTTCCCGCCGCCCAGGCAATGCCGGCGGCAACCACGATCAGCATCATGCCCAGCGCCAGGGTGGCGGCGGTTTCGTAGCGGGCGTGGCCGTAGGGGTGGTCCTCGTCAGCTGCTTTTGCGCCATGCTTGACCGCAAACAGCACCAGGAAGTCGGACAGCAGGTCGGACAGGGTATGT
>JALXFQ010000427.1 GCA_027067235.1 Gammaproteobacteria bacterium | reverse complement strand
ATCGAAATTCATTGATGTTGACCCTGCCTTGCCTTACAATCCGCGGTTCTTTGGAGGGTCGGCCTTTGGGCTCGCTGCAATGACGAAACCATACGACCGATTACTGCAATATGCGCGGCTGGTCATAGGGGTGCAAACGGGGTTGACAGCGCTGGTCGCCGTGATCGCTTATTTTCATATCGGTGGCACGGGCCTGAAATCGGCTATAATCGGGGGCTTTGCTGCGCTGCTGGGCAGCTTGATCACGCTCAGACGTGCCAGGCTTGCCGGGACCATGGTGAAAACCTCGCCAAACGCCACCATGGCGGCTCTTTACCGGGGTTTTTTCCAGAAAATCGCGGTGGTCAGTCTGGTGATACTTGCCGGCTGGAAACTGCTTGAGCTGGACCCTTTGACGATGTTCGCCAGCCTGGCTGCGGCCCAGCTGGCTTACCTGGCGCCCCTGATACGGGCATAACGGAATAAACAACGATGTCTGCTGGAACGATGACTTCTTCGGAATATATCAAGCATCACCTGACCAATCTGACGTTCGGCCGGCATGCCGATGGCCATTGGGGCATGGCGCATACAGCCGGGGAAGCCAGGGAAATGGGCTTCTGGGCAATTCACGTGGACACCATGTTCTGGTCCATACTGCTAGGCGCGTTGTTCCTGTTCTATTTCACCCGCGTCGCCCGAAACGCCACCGCTGGCGTACCCGGCAAAATGCAGAATTTTGTCGAGTGGATCGTCGAGTTTGTCAATGATTCCGTGCGCAGTTCGTTTTCCGGCAAAAATGATCTGGTAGCGCCGCTGGCCCTGACTATCTTTGTCTGGATTTTCCTGATGAATTTTATGGATCTGTTGCCGGTGGATCTGATTCCGTGGATTACCGGCCATCTGGGTATTGCGCATTTCCAGAAGGTTGTGCCCTCCAATGACCCCAATGCGACCTTTGGCATGGCCATCGGCGTATTCCTGCTCATGCTTTATTACAGTATCAAGGTCAAAGGCGTGAGCGGCTTTGTCGGCGAACTGACCCTGCAGCCGTTCGAAGCAAAAAATCCGCTGCTCAAGGCGCTGTTCGTTCCGGTCAATTTTTTCCTGGAGTTTGTTTCGCTGGTGGCCAAGCCGATTTCGCTCTCTCTGCGCTTGTTTGGTAACATGTACGCAGGGGAGATGATCTTCATACTGATTGCCCTGATGTTTACCGCCGGGCCGCTGCTGGCGCTGTTCGGCGGCTCGCTGCAACTGGTCTGGGCCATTTTTCATATACTGATTATCACGCTGCAGGCATTTATATTCATGACGCTGACCATCGTCTATATGGACATGGCGCATTCTGAACACTAGGTGCGCCGCCGGAATGCCAAGTCCGGCGATGCCCTGAATATCAACTCTAAACTTTTTGGGAGACTGAAATGGAAAACGCAATGCTTTATATCGCTGGCGCACTGATGATGGGCCTCGGCGCCCTCGGCGCTGCGGTAGGCATCGGTATACTGGGCAGCAAGTTCATCGAAGGCGCGGCGCGTCAGCCCGAGCTGATCCCCATGCTGCGCACCCAGTTCTTCATCGTCATGGGTCTGGTGGACGCGGTGCCGATGATCGCTGTGGGCCTGGCCATGTATGTACTGTTCGCCGTTGCCGGCTGATGCCGCTGTCAGCGAATGACCCCCTGATAGACGAGGTTCTGACATGAACATTAACCTCACTCTGTTGCTGGAGATGATCACCTTTGCCGTGTTCGTCTGGTTTACCATGAAATACGTCTGGACGCCGATCATCGGCGCCCTGGAAACGCGCAAGAATGAAATCGCCGACGGCCTGGCGGCTGCCCAGCGCGGCGAAAAGGAGCAGGAACTGGCGCAGCAGAAGGCCACCGAAGTCATCAAGGAAGCCAAGCAGCAGGCGGCAGAAATACTGGGCAATGCCAAGAAGCGTGGCGACGAAATGGTCGATGAAGCCAAGCAGGCGGCACTGGAAGAGGCTGCCCACGCCAAGGCGGCGGCGGAGGCTGAAATTGAGCGCGATGCCAATCGGGCCAGGGAGTCCCTGCGCAAGGAAGTGGGCAAGCTGGCGGCCAGCGGCGCCGCTAAAATCCTGAACAAGGAAGTGGATGCCGCAACCCACGCCAGGCTGCTCGAAGAGCTGGCTGCCGAGCTGTAACAGGAACGGGCCCATGGCAGATGCGACCACCATAGCAATCCCCTATGCCAGAGCCGTGTTCCGGATTGCCGAATCCGAAGGCAAGCTGGATGAATGGGCCGGGCAACTGGGCGTGCTGGCTGAAATAGCCGCCAATCCGGCCATGGGCGCGGTGCTGGGAAATCCGGCCATTACCCGTAATGATGTCGCGGCTCTGGTGACCGACATAGCCGGCGAAGCGTTGAGCGACAAGGCCAGGAATCTGGTTACTGTGCTGGCCGAGAACAATCGCATCAGCGTGTTGCCCGAACTGGCAAATCAATTCAACGAATTGAAAACACAGGCGGAAAACCGCATCGAGGCGGAAGTGGTATCGGCCAGAAAGCTTACGGCGGAACAGCGCAAGTCCATCGAGCAGGGCCTGCAGCGGCGTTTCGGCAAGGACGTGGCGCTGACCGAAAAAGTCGATAAATCGCTGATCGGTGGCGCAGTGATACGGGCGGGCGATCTGGTGATCGATGGCTCGGTCAGGGGCAAGTTGGCGAAACTGGAAACCGTGGTCTCGCGCTAGGGCGCGGGACTGAAACGAAAGAATTCAAACATACCGGGTGCGGTAAAATGCAATTAAATCCCTCTGAAATCAGTGACCTGATCAAGCAGCGAATCGAAAAGCTTGATGCAGGCACAGAATCCCGAACCGAAGGAACCATTGTTTCCCTCACCGACGGCATCGTCCGCATTCACGGCCTTTCCGACGTCATGCAGGGTGAAATGATCGAGTTTCCGGGCGATGTCTTCGGGCTGGCCCTGAACCTCGAGCGTGACTCGGTGGGCGCGGTGGTGCTGGGCGACTACCAGCATTTGTCCGAAGGCGACAAGGTGCGCTGTACCGGTCGCATACTGGAAGTGCCGGTGGGCGACACCCTGCTGGGGCGCGTAGTCAACTCGCTGGGCATGCCCATTGATGGCAAGGGTCCGGTCAATGCCGACGTTTTCTATACCGTGGAAAAAGTCGCGCCGGGCGTTATCGAGCGCCAATCGGTCAACCAGCCGGTGGAAACCGGCATCAAGGCCATCGACTCCATGGTGCCCATCGGTCGCGGCCAGCGTGAACTGATTATCGGCGACCGCCAGACCGGCAAGACCGCGCTGGCTGTTGACACCATCATCAACCAGAAAAAAAGCGGCATCAAATGTATCTACGTGGCCGTGGGGCAGAAGGCCTCCACCGTCACCGCCATCGTGCGCAAGTTGGAAGAGCACGACGCCATGGACAATACCATCGTGGTGGCAGCTACCGCTGCGGAAGCGGCCGCCATGCAATATATGGCGCCCTACGCTGGCTGCGCCATGGGCGAGTATTTCCGCGACAATGGCCAGGACGCGCTGATTATCTATGACGACCTGACCAAGCAGGCCTGGGCCTATCGCCAGGTTTCCCTGCTGTTGCGCCGTCCGCCCGGCCGTGAGGCCTATCCGGGTGATGTTTTCTACCTGCATTCGCGCCTGCTGGAGCGCGCGGCGCGGGTGAACAGCGACTTCGTGGAGAAAATGACCAACGGCAAGGTCAAGGGC
>JALXFQ010000426.1 GCA_027067235.1 Gammaproteobacteria bacterium | reverse complement strand
CCGGTTACCTGGCCAATCTGGTTTTTTTCCTCCGCAATACCGAAGCGGAACTGGCGTACACCCAGATATTTCTCCAGTTGCTTGACGCCAATGCGCACACGCTTTTTGCGGCCCCCGGACAGCAGCAGCTCCTTTGCCACCTTGCGGAAAATCTTGGCAATACTGCGCTCGACACCGCGTACCCCCGCCTCACGCGTGTAATAACGCACGATGTCGTATAACGCTTCCTTGCTGATAGTGACTTCTTTCTCGGTGAGACCGTTGTTCTTGCGCTGTTTTTTTACCAGATAGCGCTCGGCAATGGCGACTTTCTCGTCTTCGGTATAGCCCGATATGCGGATGACTTCCATCCGGTCCAGCAACGGTCCCGGGATGTTCAGCGTATTGGCGGTGGCCACGAATAAAACATCCGACAAATCGTAATCCACTTCCAGATAATGGTCCTGGAACTTGTCGTTCTGCTCCGGATCCAGCACCTCCAGCAAGGCGGAAGACGGATCACCACGAAAATCCATGGCCATCTTGTCTACCTCGTCCAGCATGAACAGCGGATTGCGCGTTTTCACCTTGGCCATGTTCTGAATAACCTTGCCCGGCATGGAACCGATATAGGTGCGACGATGACCGCGAATTTCGGCTTCGTCGCGCACGCCGCCCAAAGCCATGCGTACAAACTTTCGATTCGTCGCACGCGCGATGGACTGGCCCAGCGAGGTCTTGCCGACGCCGGGAGGACCCACCAGACACAGAATCGGGCCTTTCAGCTTGTTCACGCGCTGCTGCACGGCCAGATACTCAAGAATACGTTCCTTGACCTTTTCCAGCCCGTAATGGTCATCGTTCAGTATCTTTTCCGCCGCCGCCAGATCCTTGCGTACGCGGGAACGCTTTTTCCACGGCACCTGCAACAACCAGTCGATATAGTTGCGCACCACCGATGCCTCCGCCGACATGGGCGACATCATTTTCAGTTTCTTCAGCTCGGCTTCGGCCTTTTCCCGCGCTTCCCGGGACATGCCGGCGTCGGCGATCTTCCGTTCCAGCTCGTCCGCATCGCTGCCTTCTTCACCTTCGCCCAGTTCCTTCTGGATGGCCTTCATCTGTTCGTTCAGATAGTACTCGCGCTGACTCTTCTCCATCTGCTTTTTCACGCGGCCGCGAATCTTTTTTTCCACCTGCATGACCTCGATCTCGCCGTCAATGACGCCATAGATGTGTTCGAGGCGCCGGGCCACATCGACCATTTCGAGTATTTCCTGTTTTTCCTCGATCTTCAGGTTCAGATGCGCTGCGATGGTATCGGCCAGACGCTCCGGGTCATCAACGCCTGCCAGCGATGTCAATACTTCCGGCGGCACTTTGCTGTTGAGCTTCACATATTGCTCGAAATGCCCCAGCAGGCTGCGCATCAACGCATCCACCTTCTGCTGATTCACTTCGCTGGTCGCCACTGCTTCCACCTGCGCCAGCAGATAGTCGTCCGTCTTCAGGTATTTTGTGATGCGGGCGCGCCTTTCGCCTTCCACCAGCAATTTCACCGTGCCATCGGGCAGTTTCAGTAATTGCAGTATATTGGCCAGCGCGCCCTGCTCGAATATGCGTTCCGGAGCGGGATCATCCTCGGAGGCGTCTTTCTGCGCCACCAGCATGATCTGCTTGTCCTGTTCCATGGCCAGCTCCAGCGCCTTGACCGATTTGTGCCTGCCGACAAACAGCGGCGTCACCATATGTGGAAAAACCACCACGTCGCGCAGCGGCAATACCGGATACAGGTCATTGCCCAGTTTGCTGTCGCTGTTACCCTGCCCGGAATCCGGTTTGTTTTCTGTCGGTTTTTCACTCATTGGATAGCTCTCTTGTTTCGACGTCCTGTCGCGACGCCGGTGATTGCGGTGACACCGCCCGCGCGGCGTTTGTTATGGTGATGTTCATGTGGGGCAGCGTCGCCGGATATCAAGTGGCAGGCGCAATCTTCCCGCAACCGGCTGCAGGCCGGATGCGAGCGTCCGGTTTGGGGAATACCCGCCCTTGTCCCTGCTTGCCGGTCAGGACCCGGCTTTCTTCTTTTTTTCTTCTTCGTACACAAACAGCGGCTGGGCGCCTTCGGTAATGACGCCGGCATCCACGACCACCTTTTTTACGCCCTTGGCGGAGGGCAGTTCATACATGGAATCGAGCAGGGCCTGTTCCATGATGGAACGCAGACCTCGAGCGCCGGTCTTGCGCTCCATGGAACGCTGGGCGATAGCGGTCAGCGCCTCATCGCGGAATTCCAGTTCAACACCTTCCAGATCAAACAGTTTCTGATACTGTTTGACCAGGGCATTACGCGGTTCGGTAAGAATCTGCACCAGAGCCTCCTGGTCCAGTTCTTCCAGCGTGGCCACCACCGGCAAACGGCCGATAAATTCGGGAATCAGGCCGTAGGAAATCAGATCTTCCGGTTCCACATCAGCGACAATTTCGCCAAAATTACGGTCCTCTTCCTTGGTCTTGATTTCCGCCCCAAAGCCGATACCGCCTTTTTCCGAGCGGTTGCGAATGACCTTTTCCAGGCCGGCAAACGCGCCACCGCAGATAAACAGCATGTTGCGGGTATCCACCTGCAGGAATTCCTGTTGCGGGTGCTTGCGTCCTCCCTGGGGGGGAACGGAAGCAATGGTGCCTTCGATCAGCTTCAGCAAAGCCTGTTGCACACCCTCGCCGGATACGTCACGGGTAATGGACGGATTGTCCGATTTGCGTGAGATTTTGTCGATTTCGTCGATATAGACGATACCGGTTTGCGCCCGTTCGATATCGTAATCGCATTTCTGCAGCAGCTTCTGCACGATATTCTCGACATCCTCGCCCACATAACCCGCTTCGGTGAGGGTAGTGGCGTCGGCAATGGTAAACGGCACGTTGAGCTGGCGCGCCAGAGTCTCCGCCAGCAGGGTCTTGCCCGAGCCGGTGGGGCCAATCAGCAGTATATTGCTTTTGGCAATATCGACTTCGTCGCCCTTGCCTTCGTTTTCGATGCGTTTGTAGTGATTGTAAACGGCAACCGAGAGAATTTTCTTGGCGCGTTCCTGGCCGATCACATAATCGTCCAGGCTGAGCTTGATTTCCTGCGGACTGGGAAAAGCCTCGCGCGACTCGCCCACTTCGGAAATATCCTGTATTTCCTCGCGGATGATGTCGTTGCACAATTCCACGCATTCATCGCAGATAAATACCGAGGGGCCGGCAATCAGCTTGCGGACTTCGTGCTGGCTTTTGCCGCAGAAAGAGCAGTAAAGCAGCTTTTCGCCTTTGTTTTCAGTCTTATCGTCTGACATGCCTGAACCCTTATTCCAAATCGTTTACGCCGATCGACGACTCATACTCTAGTTATATTGGCATAAGGCGTAAAAATCAATCTTTGCTCGCCGCCGGTCGATGTTCTATGACTTCATCGATCAGACCGTATTTCACCGATTCATCGGCTTCCATGAAGTTGTCGCGTTCGGTGTCATTTTCGATCACGTCCAGCGCCTGCCCGGTATGTTTGGCCATGATCTTGTTCAGGCGTTCGCGCACCCGCAGTATTTCCTTGGCGTGAATCTCGATATCTGTCGCCTGACCCTGATAGCCGCCCAGCGGCTGATGGATCATCATGCGTGAATGGGGCAAGGCGTAACGTTTACCTTCCGCGCCGCCCGTAAGCAGCAAGGCGCCCATGCTCGCCGCCTGACCGATGCACACGGTGC
>JALXFQ010000425.1 GCA_027067235.1 Gammaproteobacteria bacterium | reverse complement strand
GCCCTTGACCATCGTGACGGAACTGCGACGCCGCATCGGCAAGCCGCTGGATTTTGCCGACATCAGCAAGACTGAATTCGAGGAGATCATCCGCGTCGCCTACGACAAGGGCGACAGCCAGGCTACCCGTATCGCCGAGGATCTGGAAGAAGATGTGGATCTGGATCAGCTTGCCGAAGAGGTGCAGGAAACCACGGACCTGCTGGAGCAGGACGACGATGCGCCGATCAAAAAATTCATTAACGTACTGCTAGGGCAGGCAATTCGGGAGAAAGCCTCGGATATTCATTTCGAAGCCTTCGAAACCAGTTCGGTGGTGCGCTTCAGAATAGACGGCGTACTGAAGGACGTCGCCACGCCACGCCGCGAGCTGCATGCAGCCATCATATCGCGACTCAAGATCATGGCCGATCTGGATATAGCGGAAAAACGCAAACCCCAGGACGGACGCTTTTCCGTGCGCCTCGGCGATCACCCGGTGGATGTGCGGGTATCGTCACTGCCGACCCGTCATGGCGAGCGCGTGGTATTGCGCATACTCGACAAGCAGGCTTCGCTGATGGATCTGGGCATACTCATGAAGGGCGAAGTGCTGGAGCGCATGCGCGAGCTGATCTCGCTGCCCAATGGCGTGGTACTGGTGACCGGGCCTACCGGCTCCGGCAAGACCACAACCCTGTATGCGGCGCTGCGCGAGATCGACCGCGCCCGTCTCAACGTGATGACCATCGAAGATCCGGTGGAGTATGACCTGGAAGGTGTCGGCCAGATGCAGGTCAATGCCAAGATTGACCTCAGTTTTGCCGACGGCCTGCGTTCTATATTGCGGCAGGATCCCGATGTCGTGCTGGTGGGCGAGATACGTGACGGCGAAACGGCGGAGATCGCCATCCAGGCTTCCCTGACCGGCCATCTGGTGCTGTCGACTTTGCATACCAATACCGCCATCGGCGCCATAACCCGCTTGCGTGATATGGGCGTGGAGGAATTTCTGCTGGCCTCCACCGTGCGTGGCGTGCTGGCGCAGCGGCTGGTAAGAACGCTGTGTCCCGAATGCCGGGAACAGGTGGCAGCGGATCGCGGTGTACAAAAATTGTTCGAGAATATTACCGGTGAAACGGTGGACTCGGTGTGGCAACCGCGCGCCTGCAAGGCCTGCAACTACACGGGTTACACCGGCCGTTCCGCCATCTACGAGCTGATACTCGTGGATCATGATCTGGAGCGCATGATCCACGAAAATGCCAGCGAACAGAAAATGCTCAAGCATGTGAGGAAATATACCCGCGGCCTGGAGGCCAACGGTCTGGCCATGGTGCGGCGCGGCGAAACCAGTGTCGATGAGGTGTTGCGGGTAACGCGTGATGTCACCGAAGCCGCCCAGGTATTCGAGAAGGCCTGAGTTCCATGCCGGCCTATGAATACACCGCCCTCAACAGCAAGGGTCGCAAAAAAAAGGATGTCATATCCGCTGATTCCTCACGCCATGCGCGACAGTTGCTGCGGGACAAGGGCTTTACGCCGCTGACTGTTTCCCAGTTACAGGACAAAACCCGGGCCAGGAAAAAAACTGTCGGATTGTCCCGCGGTATTTCCCAGAGCGAGCTGAGCATATTCACGCGCCAGTTCGCCACCCTGATCGGCTCTGGTCTGACTATCGAACAGGCCCTGGACGCGCTGGTGTCCCAGGCCGAGGGTCATCGCATGAAAACCATGCTGGGCGGCATTCGAGCCGCTGTGCTGGAAGGTTCCACTCTGGCCGATGCCATGCGCCGCTACCCTTCCCATTTTCCGGACATCTACCCGGCAACCATTGCGGTAGGCGAAGAAACCGGTCGTCTGGCGCTGGTGCTGGAGCGGCTGGCTGACTATAACGAGACGCGCCAGGCGTTGGCGCAGAAAATGGTTGTTGCCCTGATTTATCCAGTGGTGCTGCTGTTTGTGGCAGTGGGCATCGTCGTCGCCCTGATGACTTTTGTCATTCCCAAAATTACCTCGGTTTACATACACGCCGGTCATGACCTGCCGCCACTGACTGTTGCCATGATCAGACTCAGCGACTTCATTCGCCATTATGGCGTGTGGGTACTGGCGCTGTTGGCGGCCCTGCAGATCCTGTTCCTGCTGGCCCTGCGCAAGCCGGCACTGAAACTGCGCTGGCACCGGTTCAAGCTGAAACTGCCCTGGATCGGCCGTCTGATACGCGGCCTCAATTCCGCGCGCATGGCGCGGACTCTGGCAATCATGACCCAGAGCGGCGTACCCCTGATTTCCGGACTCAAGGCCAGCTCGCGGGTGGTCGGTAATCTGGAAATCCGCGAAAAAATACAGAAAGCCACGGAAGAAGTGGGCAAGGGCGCAAGCCTGAACCGGGCGCTGGCCCGTACCGGTTATTTCCCGCCGGTGCTGCTGCAGATGGTGGCCAGCGGCGAGGCCAGCGGCGATCTCGATGTCATGCTGGAAAAAGCGGCGTCCATTCAGGAACAAGAGCTGACAACGAAAATCCAAATGTTTGTGGGGTTGTTCGAACCCCTGATGATTCTGTTGATGGGTGCCATCGTACTGGTTATTGTGATGGCCGTACTGATGCCAATTTTTGATCTGGGAGATATGTTGAAGTGAACAAGGAAATGAAACGTGAATCGGGCTTTACCCTGCTGGAAGTCATGGTGGTCATTATCATCATCGGTCTGCTGGCAACCATGGTGTTGCCCAAGGTTATCGGGCGCACGGAAGAGGCCTATGTCGCCAAGGCCAAAAGCGACATCAGCGCACTGTCCAGTCAGCTGAAAATGTACCATCTGGACAACCATATCTATCCCTCCACGGATCAGGGTTTGCAGGCGCTGGTGACCAGGCCGGATACCGAGCCCGAGGCGCGCAACTGGAAAGGTTATATCGAACGCCTGCCGAAAGATCCGTGGGGCAACGACTATCACTACCTGCAACCGGGAGAGCATGGTGATTTTGACATATGGTCGGTGGGCGCAGACGGCAAGGACGGCGGCGAAGGTAACGGCCGGGATATCACCAGTTGGGAGCTGGATCAGTAAACCTCTGCCGGTGAACGGGTACCAGCCGATGGCGCGCCATCCGTGAACCAGCGCGGTTTCACACTGCTGGAGCTGATTGTTGTCATCTTCCTTATTGCCTTGTCCGCGGGTTTCATTTTTCCGCGCCTGTCCCATGACGAGGGAGCGGCTGTAGAACAGGAGGCGGAAAAATTTGCCGCCTTGGTCAATTATTGCAAGGAAGAAGCCATAGTCGGCTCGGAGCCGGTCGCCATTTTTATTGATCCCGCCGAGGCGCGCTACATTTTTCTGCGACTGGGCAAAACAGACTGGCAAGAAATCCAGGGCGATGATGTTCTGCGTCCGCGTACTGTGCAAAAGCCGGTTTCCGTAAAGGTGTTGAAACTGGAGAAGAATGTCGTCTCACGCACCGTACCCCCTGCCGACAAGAGTAGTCAAAAGACCCAAAAAAACGCTAAGAAAAAGAAAAATCCCTATAAAAATGCGCCGTTGATTGTGGTGGATTCCCTCGGCAGGCTGACGCCGTTTGAACTGGCTTTTTATTTCGAAGATGCCGAGTTTCGGGTCAAGCCGGGTGAGGACGGCCGCGCGCAGGTAAACAAACGTAATGACAATGATCAGGGCTAGGGGATTCACCCTGCTGGAAGTGTTGATGGCGCTGGCTGTGGCCGCGGTGATTATAGCCGCCACGTCCACCGCCATGCTGCGCAGTCAGGATGTCCATATCCGCGTCACCGATCGCATCCAGTCGCTGTGGGTGGCGAAGAACCTGCTGGAGGAAATGAAAATAACCCACGCCTGGGTGGGACCGCGAAACACTCAGGGTGAGACAGAGCTGGCCGACAGAAAATGGTGGTATGTGAATGAGGTGAGCAACACGTCTGACCCGGAGATACGCAAAGTCGTGGTAAAAATATATACCGACGAGGCCAGGAAAAAGGAAGCAACACGTTTGATTGGCGCGCTGGTCAACGATGCCGCCATGGCGGCGCCAAGGCTGATTGCCCAACCGGCGGGTTCAGCTTCGCCGGGGCAGGCGGCGCCGGCGGCCGGCGCGCAGCCAGCGGGGGGCAAATGACGATCCCTGGCCGTTTCGGGCGGCGCGGGTTTACCCTGGTGGAAATGGTGGTGTCCATCGCCATTTTCGCCATCATATCCGTGGCCATCTACGCAACCGTGGCCCGGTTTATGGCACTGAATGCGGATCTGAGGCAGCGCACCGACCAGATGTCGCGTCTGAATGTATTGTTCATGCTGCTGGAGCGGGACATGCACAACTATGTTGATCGACCGGTGCGCGGCGCCTACGGCGATGCGCTGCCGGCTTTCCAGGCTTATGCGCAGGCGCAAGACCAGACCAGACTGTTTGAAATGACCGTTGCCACGCCTTCCTACCAGCAACTCGACAGCGCCACGCTGACGCGGGTGGCCTGGTTGTTGCGGGACCATGCGATTGTGCGCCAGTCATGGGCGGTGCTGGATCGCGCCCAGGACAGTGAGCCGCGCGAGGAGTTGTTGCTCGACAATGTAGACGATGTTGTGGTGGAGTATTATGTGAAAAAAGGCAAGACCTACCCTGTCCGGGATCAGTGGTCATCGGGTTCTGCGCCGCCGGGGATCGTGGTTACGGTTTCTCTTGCCGGTGGTCCCAGTTACAGGAGGATATTCGATTTTGCCGGCGGCTGAATACCATTTCCGTGTTTTGCATTCGCAGAGAGGCCTGGCTCTGGTTGCCATGCTGCTGGCGCTGGCTCTGGTTACGACCATCGCCGCCGGTATGATCGAAAACCAGTTTCTGACCATTCGTCGCGCCGAAAACCTGCAACTGAGCGCACAGGCCTGGGAATACGCCATCGAGGCGGAACAATGGGCCAGCCGCAAGCTGGTGCGCGATGGTGTCAAGAATGACTACGACTATCTCGGTGACGACTGGAACAAGCTGGGCCAGGCGATCAAGGTGGAAAACGGCGCCATCAAGGTGGACGTGGTGGACATGCAATCGCGATTCAATCTGAACAATCTGCTGCTGGGCAGGAAAGATACGGTCTGGTACCCGGCGTTTCAGCGCCTGCTGACTGCGCTGAAGCTGGACAAGAGTCTGGCCAACGCGGTGGCAGACTGGATAGACCCGGATGAAAAGGTCAGTTCGCCCAAGGGAGCGGAGGACTATGACTATCTGGGCGAAGATCCACCTTATCGCGCGGCCAACCGGCAGTTCGTGCAGGTGGAAGAACTGCAAAAGGTGCGCGGGTTTGATGCCAGGACATTTGCTACACTAAAGCCCTATATCACCGCCTTGCCCCAGGGAACAAAAATAAACGTGAATACCTGTGATCCCTTACTGCTGCGCATACTGGCTCCGGGTCTGAGCCTGTTGCCGCAGTCTGACGCGGACAATCTGGTCTCCGGGCGCGGCAAGGCCGGTTACAAGAATATCGAGGATTTTCTGAAAAGCCCCGAAATGAGCGGCAACCGCAGCCAGATTGCAGCCCCACTGGTGACTGTCAGCAGCGACTATTTTTCCGTCCGGAGCCTGGCTTCGTCGGGCCGGATGAAAGTCGCTCTGGTCAGCGCCATTCAGCGCGAAACCGGACAAAACAAGATCAGGACGCGCATCATGTACCGCCATCAGGTGTTGAGATGATTCTGGCTTTCCGGGTCAGGCCCCCGTTTTACTGGCTGCTGGCCGGGAACGACGGCAAGCTGGTTCAGTCCGGCGTTGCCGCGAGTCTGGAAGAACTGCCGGCGGAGAAAAAAATAGAACAGCGCATCGGCATATTGCCGGGCGACTGGGTTACCATACACCAGCTGGATCTGCCGGTAAAAAACAAAAAATTGCTGGAGCAGGCGATTCCCAATGCCCTGGAGCCGGATCTGGCCTCGGACATCGCAGAGCTGCATTTTGTCCTGCTGCGCTGGGTCAAGGGCAAGTCGGCAACGGTAGCGGTTTTTGCCAGGGACGTTGTTCAGTCAGCGCTGGATCGGTGCAATGAGGCAGGGCTGGCGCCAGACAGTCTGACGCCCGAATATTTTCTGCTGCCGCTGAAACAGCCCGGCAGCGCGACACTGGCGCTGTCGCCCGACGGCGGCGTGCTGATCCGCAACGGGCCGGACAGCGGTTTCCTGCTGGATGCCTCCGCGCTCGATCTGTGGGTCGCGGATCTGGCGGAAACCGGCGCCATACTGCATCCGGTGAGCGAGCAAATTGCCGGCATGATTCCCCCCCAGGTGGGCGTCAGCGTCGAAGTCTGGCCCATTGGCGATGTGCCGGCAGACTGGATGAAACGCCAGCCGCTGAACAAGCTGGCCAATGTGTTGCCGCCGGAATATCAGGACAGGCGCAGGCAGGGCGCCGGCAAATGGCCCTGGCTGATGCTGGCGGCCTCGGTGCTGTTATGGCTGGGTATCGACCTGGTCGAGTACATACACCTGGATCGTACCAATGCCCGTATTAACCGCCAGATGGAAAGGGTTTTTCACCAGATGTTCCCTGATGTCAAACGCATTGAACTGGGCAAGATCCGCTTCCAGGCCAAATCCGAGATTGGCAAAAGGATGGGGGGCGCAGAGGACAGCGGCTATTTCACCTTGCTGGATGCCGTAGCTAAAGCTGCACGTGGCTCGCGCGCCACCATTCAATCCATCGACTACCGCAAGGGTGAAATGGTGCTGTATGTCAAACTGCCGGACTATGCGCTGGCGGAACGACTGAAGCAGCGTTTTGACCAGGACCGGCGGGTGCAGGTGGAGCTGATTCCCTCCGGTTCCGGTGATAATCAGGTCACCGCGCGCTATAAACTGAGGCTGGCATCATGAGCGGACTGAAACAGTACTGGCAGGGGCTGGAGGCGCGCGAGCGCCGGCTGCTGCTGATCGGCGGCGGGCTGGCTTTGGCCATCGTATTCTATAGCCTGCTGTGGGAGCCGTGGCACGAACGTATCCGCAGTCTGCGGGTCGAGGTGCCGTCAAAATATCAGGATCTGGTATGGCTGACCTGGCAGAAGGATCATCTGCGTGGCGTACTTTCAAAAAAGCAGGCCAGGGCGCTCAGCAAGCCAGCGTCTGTCCTCACTTTCATCGAGCAAAGCGCCACCAGGCTGGGTTTGCGCAAGTCCCTGAGCATATCTCCCGGCCGCAATGGTCAGACCCGCATTATCATCAAGCAGGCGCCATTTGATCAGGCGCTGGCCTTTGCCCAGGCATTGAGCAAGGCCGGTTTCAGACTCGAAGCCGTGTTGTTCAAGGGTGCCGACACTCCGGGTCAGGTGGACGCCACACTGACCATTGGCGGGTAAGCGTCCGGGCAGGTCTGTACACTGCGTTGCCAGTCTGCGTAAATGTTGCTATAACCCCTCGCCAGCGTCGCGCGCAAGGGCGTTACACCGCCAGGGAGACTATGGAATTCAACAAGACGAGACTGGATGGCGTTGTCATCGTTACGCCAGAGCTGTTCGGTGATGACCGCGGCTTTTTCATGGAAACCTATAACATCAGCGATTTTGCCGGCGCCGGCATCCCCGAGAGCTTCATCCAGGACAACCACTCGCGTTCTTCCCGTGGCGTGTTACGCGGTCTGCATTATCAGTACCCCAACTGGCAGGGCAAGCTGGTGCGGGTGTTGCGTGGTGAAATATTCGACGTTGCCGTGGATATACGCGGCGGCTCGCCGACTTTCGGACAATGGCTGGGTGTGACCCTGAACGAGGACAACAAACAGCAATTGTACGTGCCGCCCGGTTTTGCCCATGGCTTTTGCGTAACCAGCGAAACGGCGGACGTGGCGTACAAGTGCACCACGGTTTACCGGCCGCAGGAAGAAGCCTGCATTCTGTGGAACGACCCGGATATCGGTATACAGTGGCCGCTGGACAGTCCGCTACTGTCCGGGAAAGACGCCAAAGGAATGTCATTGCAAGAGGCGGCGCGAAACCTGTTATGAACATATTGCTATTCGGTAACGGTGGCCAGCTCGGCACCGGGCTTTCCCATTTGTTGAAGCCTCTGGGCAGGGTCACGGCCCTGTCTCAGGCCGACCTGGACCTGACCGACCTGTCCGCACTGGAGCAGACCGTGCTGCGACAGAAGCCAGATATAATCATCAATGCCGCCGCCTACACTGCGGTGGACAAGGCCGAGTCTGAACCGGAAAAAGTGCAGCTGATCAATGCCCAGGCTCCCGGTGTGATGGCCCAGGCCGCGCGCAGGGTCGGCGCCGCCATGATTCATTTCTCCACCGACTATGTTTTCGACGGTAGCGCCAGCGAGCCCTATACCGAGGAAATGTCGCCATCGCCCAACAGCATTTACGGCGAAACCAAACTGGCCGGCGAAAGGCTGGTGCAGCAGGCCACCGACGACCACCTGATTTTTCGCACGGCCTGGGTCTATTCGCTGTATGGCCAGAATTTTCTCAACACCATGTTGCGTCTGGCGCGGGAGCGCGACCAGCTGAGCATTGTTGACGATCAGGTAGGCAGCCCGACCTGGGCCGGCATGCTGGCGCACATGACCACGCGCGTGGTCGAGCAAATGGGCGAAACCGCCAGGATACCCGAGGGCAAGGCAGGCCTGTATCATCTGGTATGCCGCGGCCAGACCAGCTGGTACGGCTTTGCCGAGCGCATCATGCAACTGACCGGCAATGATCAGGTGAAACTGGAACCCATCCCCACCGAGCAGTATCCGACGCCGGCGCAACGTCCGGCCTGGTCGGTGCTGGCGGTGGACAAGTTCGAGAAGGCGTTCGATATCCATATTCCCGACTGGGAATATTCGCTGAATGCCTGTCTGTACGAGACGCTGCTTGCCGGACGCCTTTGACACCCTCGGTCCGGACGGGCCATTCGCCGCGCAGGTTCCCGGATTCAAGCCCCGACAGGGGCAGCGCGAAATGGCGCGCAAGATCGAGCAGGTCATCGCCAGCGACAGCGTGCTCATCGCCGAATCCGGCACCGGCACCGGCAAGACTCTGGCCTATGTGGTCCCGGCCCTGCTCAGCGGGCGCAAAGTGATTATTTCCACCGGCACGCGCAATTTGCAGGATCAGCTGTTCCACCGCGATATTGCCCAGGCACGGCGTTTGCTGGGTCGGTCTGTTCAGTGCGCCATGCTCAAGGGTCGGGAAAACTATCTCTGTCTGCATCGCCTGAAGCAGGCCACGGCGGCAAATGACAGCAGCCGCGCCAGAGAATTGCAGCTGCTGAAAGACTGGGCTGCGGCTACCCGCAGCGGCGACCGGGCTGAATCCAGCGATGTGGCGGAAGACTCGCCGGTATGGATGGACGTGACATCCAATGCTGACAACTGTCTGGGCGGGGAGTGCCCGGATTACGAGCGCTGCTTTGTCAACCAAGCGCGCAGGGAAGCGCTGGATGCGGATGTGCTGGTGGTGAATCATTATCTTTTTTTCGCCGATCTGAATTTGCGCATGGAGGGCTTCGCCCAGTTGTTGCCGGGCGCGGATGCGGTGATATTCGATGAGGCCCATCGTCTGCCGGAAACAGCGTCGGATTATTTCGGCAGCCTGATTAGTGGCAATCAGATTGCGGAGTTGTGCCATGACACCCGTGACGAGGAGCTGAAAGAGCGTTCCGGCGTTGAAGGTTTGCTGCTGCAGGGCCGGCGGCTGGAAAAACTGGTGCGGGACATGCGCCTGATTTTTCGTGAAAAACCGGGGCGCTTTTCCTGGCAGGCGTGTACCGGCTCGGAAGCATTCAATGACTTGCTGGAACAGCTGGAAAATGAACTAGGCGTTTACGCCGGATTGCTGAAAGAAGCGGCGCCGCGCGGCGAAGGCCTCGCCAGTTGCTGGCGGCGCGCCGAAGAAATACAGGCCCGATTGCGCGATATTGCGCAGGATGACGCCGCCACCATCCGCTGGGTGGAACTGACCCGGCGCAGTTTCCTGTTCCGCATGACGCCCATGGAGGTGGCCGATTCGGTGCGGGAAAGCCTGGTGGCGTCCGGCAAGGCGCTGGTTTTCACTTCCGCCACGCTCACCGTGGGCGGAACATTCGACCATTTTCAGCAGCAAATGGGACTGGATAGCGCGCAACTGGCGCAGTGGGACAGCCCCTTCGATTACCAGAAACAGAGCATGCTGTTCATCCCTGAAAACATGCCCGACCCACGCGATCGCGGCTTTGTCGAAGCCTTTAGCAAGCTGGTGAAAAGCGTACTGCAGGTAACCCGGGGCCGCGCCTTTGTACTGTTTACCAGTTATCGCAACATGCATGAGGTCGAGGCCAGGCTGTCCGGGCAACTGGATTACCCGTTGTTCGTGCAGGGGCGCATGTCGCGCAGCCATCTGCTGGACGCTTTCCGGGGCGAGCCCAATGCCGTGCTGTTCGGCACCAGCAGTTTCTGGGAGGGCGTTGATGTGCAGGGTGAGGCGCTGTCTTGCGTGATTATCGACAAGCTGCCGTTCGAATCGCCTGGCGACCCGGTGTTGAAAGCGCGCTGTACGGCGCTGGAAAAGCAGGGTGTCAATCCGTTCATGCAGTATATGGTGCCGCGCGCGGTGATCGCCTTGCGTCAGGGCGCAGGCCGGCTGATACGCGACAATCAGGATAAGGGACTGCTGGTGCTGGCGGATCGACGCCTGAAAACGACCCGCTACGGTGACGTTTTCCTGCGCAGCCTGCCGCCCATGCGCCGGGTTGACGACCTGGCCCCGGTGCAGGCATGGTTCGGCGCATGAAAATACTGGCTCTGGAAACTGCTACCGAAGCCTGTTCCGCCGCCCTGCTGGACGGAGAACAACTGTTCAGCCGCTTCGAGCTATTGCCGCAAGGTCATTCCAGCCGCATCCTGGGCATGTGCGGGGAAGTGCTGGAAGAAGCTGGCGTGCGACTGGCCGATATCGACGCGGTGGCTTTTGGCCGCGGGCCCGGCTCATTCACCGGGCTGCGCATTGGCGCCAGCGTGGCGCAGGGTCTGGCCACTGGCGCTGGTTGCGGCGTGATCGC
>JALXFQ010000424.1 GCA_027067235.1 Gammaproteobacteria bacterium | reverse complement strand
AAGGCTGGCGCTCCCTACATCGAAATTCATACCGGCCATTACGCCGATGCGCAAACGCGCGACGAAAAAAACACCGAGCTGGAACGTATACAGAGCGCGGTGGAACTGGCTTCCGGTCTGGGCCTGCGGGTCAATGCCGGTCATGGTCTGCATTATCATAATGTGCACACCATCGCCGCCATGCCGGCTCTGGAGGAACTGAACATCGGCCACGCCATTATTGCCCGCGCCGTGTTTACCGGCCTGGGCGAGGCTGTGCGCGAAATGAAACGCCTGATGCGGCAGGCGCGCCTGCCGCATGTGCGAAGTGGCGAGCATGAGTGACCGCAAAGCGCCGGAACAGTACGGCCTGGTCGAAACCCGGCTGCAGGAGCGGCTGGACAACGGCACCACCCAGTGCAATCTGTGCCTGTGGCGCTGCAAGATCAAGCACGGTCAGCGCGGTTTCTGCCAGGCGCATGTGAATCGTCACGGTACTCTGTACAACCTGTCCTATGGCATACTTTCCAGCATCGACATCAATGCCATCGAGGAAAAACCGGTTCGGTGTTACCGGCCGGGCACCAAGGTCATGTCCATCGGCAGCTTCGGCTGCAGTTTCCGCTGCGGCGGTTGCCACAATCTGGACATTTCCTGGGGTGTCGATGCGCTGGACGATCTGGCCCGGGGTGAATCGCGTCAGGCCTACGTGACACCGCAGGAAATGGTGGATGTGGCCTTGAAAGCCGGCGTGCAGGGCATCGCCTTTACCTATTCGGAACCGGCGGTGTGGCTGGAATACGTCATCGACGTGGCAAAGCTGGCACATGAAAACGGCCTGTATACGGTTTATGTATCCAACAGTTTTGTCACCGACGAGGCGCTGCAACAGGTGGCTGGGCATATCGACGTCATGTGTTCTGACATCAAAAGCATGCGCGACGCGTTCTATCAGCAGATCTGCGCCGTCTCCAGCGTCGAGCCGGTGCTGCACGCCATTCGCAAGGCGCAGGAGCTGGGCATTCATGTGGAAACCCGCACCAATATCATACCCGGCAGGAACGATAGCCCGGAAGAACTGCGCCAGATAGCCGAGTGGATACGTGATAACCTTGGCGCGGACAGCCCCTGGCATATCACCCGGTTCTTTCCCGCCTACCAGCTCCACCATCTGCCGCCAACGCCGCTGGACATCATGCGCAAAGCCGAGCAACAGGCCCTTGAGGCGGGCCTGCAGCACGTCTATGTGTATGCCGATACCGGTTGCGATTGCGCGCAGGAAAACATGCCCATCGAGCATTACCTGGAAGCAGACGCGGAAACCCTGTTCGCACCCAAGAAATGCGCCAAAAGCTGCTGTGGCGATGACGGCGTGTTATTGAAAAAATACGAAACCGACGCCACAGAGAACATCGACCTGGTGTTAAACTCGCCGACAAAGCACTAACCCCGATCAGGAGCACACCCCATGACCAGAATGGTTGAATGCGCAGTACTCAAACGCCAGGCTGAAGGTCTGGACCAGCCCCCGTACCCCGGCGAACTGGGCCAGCGCATCTATGAAAATGTCTCGAAAGAAGGCTGGAAGCAGTGGCTGGACCGGCTTACCACCATTATCAATGAAAACGGTCTGAATACCGCCGACCCCAAGGCCGTGGACCTGATCGAACAGCACATGCTGGGTTTCCTGTTTGATGAAACCGACCTGGGACAGGCGCCCGAGGGGTTTCAGGCAGGGGGCAAGAAATAAAAGGATTCAGCGCGGGCGCCGAGCTGATGCTATGCATCGTGCTGGATACGCCGTCGCTACGGCGAGCAGGCTCTATCCGTCAAAGTCAGCCGGACTGACCACCGGTGGCAGGCTGGGGCGGTTCATCACGCGGGTATAGACCATGGTGGTGGAAACATCTGCATGCCCCAGCAGTTCCTGCACCGTACGAACATCATAACCCGCTTCCAGCAGGTGGGTGGCGAAGGAATGTCGCAGGGCATGGCTGTTGACCCACTTGGGAATGCCGGCGCTGGCGGCGGCTTTCTGAATGGCTTTTTGCAGACTGCTTTCATGTAGATGGTGGCGGCGGCGCTGACCGGTCTGCGGGTCGGTGGAATAGCGGGCCGAAGCAAATACATATTGCCATTGCCACTGCAGCGATGCATCGGGATCGTCGCCGGCCAGTGCCTGCGGCAGTGAAACATGCACCGGTTCGCCGGTCTGGTCCTTGTCGAACTGCTGCCGGCGAGCAAGCAGATGGGCCTGCAGTGGTTCGTGATAAGCCTTGGGCAGCGGGGTTATGCGCTGCTTACGGCCCTGGCCATCGCGTACGGTAATCATGCGCTGGTCAAAATCCACATCCCGTACGCGCAGGCGCAGGGTTTCCATCAGACGCAGGCCGGCGCCGTACATCAGGCCCGCCATGAGGCTATGCACGCCCTTCAACTCCTCCAGCAAAATTTTTACTTCATTGCGTGACAGCACCACCGGCAACTGGCGCTGGCGCCGCGCCGGGCGGACATCATCCACATCCAGTGGGCGTTTGAGCACCTTGCCAAACAGGAAGGCCAGAGCATTCAGGGCCTGGCGACGGGTACTGACGGATGCCTTGCGCTCGACAGCCAGATGGGCGAGAAAAGCGGATACGTCGGTGGATGATAGCGCTTCGGGCTTGCGCCCGGCAAAGGCCAGGAAACGTCTGACCCAGTCCCGGTAAGCCTGTTCAGTGCGCTCGGCATATTGCTGGTCGCGCATCAGCCGCTCCATGCTGGCCAGTATGGCCGGCGAGCGATCAGTTTGCGAACCGGCAAGCACGGTGTTATCGCTATCGCTGGGGGGCCGCGGTGCGGGCTCGGGCGGTGGTGCGCTGCGTGCCTGGGTAGATCCCTTCCAGTGATCCCAGTCTATCTCGGCAGCTTCGCGATTTCCGGCGCCATCGACCAGTGCCAGGCGTATGGCTTCCATCTGCTGACGCAGTCGCGCATGACCCGAGCCGGGCATTTTGCCCAGCGATTTCAGATAATCCTCTATTTCGGAACGGCTCAGTTCGGCGAGCCGGCGGCGGGGAAAAGCCTGGACGAAAGCGCGTACATGTTTGACGTACCATTCATGGTATTTTTCCGGTACGCCGGCATTGCTGAGCACATCAAGGTAACGCTGGGCGTTGGAAGGTTTGGAAAGTGCAGGTTGGCCATCGCGCCTGGTAGGATTTGCCGCCATGGTGGTGATGATACAATGCTAGGCGGAATCTTCCCAGCCTCATATACAGGATCTCTGCGCATCTGGCGCGAACTGGCCGGGCTTCGGCGCGATATCAATTCGTTTGCTCTGCCCGTGTCAGCGTCCATGCGGGGTCGATAACAAAGTGCAAATGGCCGTGCGCTGTACGCAGGGCGGTTTCCACCGCTGCGGGTGATTCTCCCGAAGCAAAGATATAACCCAGATAGCTGGAGCCCTCGGGCAGGGGCGTGAGCAGATTGCCAGCGCGGATGGCAAGACTGATTTCGTCGATCAGCGGGACTTTCTGCGCCGCCAGGATGCCTTCCACCCGCCGCAACAGGCCGGCTCTGGGTATGGGTATCATCAATACGCCACTGGCCCTGTCCGGCGTTTCGTTCAACTCGATATTCATGCCGGTGGCATGGGCGATGACCAGATCTTCCAGATGGTATTGCCCGCCATAGCGGATGGATTTGCTGCATTCACCGCCGATGGTGCGGGCGGCCACTTCGATAATACGGACCTTGTCGCCGTCGATGCGCAGTTCCGCATGGACCGGTCCTTCCACCAGTCCGTAGGCAGCGCAGGCCGAAGCCACAGTCTGCTTCAGGCGTTCTTGCGCTGTCTGTGGCTGGCGCGATGGCGTGATGTAATAGCTTTCCTCAAAAAACGGCCCGTCCAGCGCATCAGGCTTGTCAAAAATTGCGATGGTTTTCAGTCTGCCGCCACTGAGCAGGCCTTCGTATGCAATTTCAGCGCCGGGCATGAATGCCTCCAGCAACGCGGTATTGGCGTCCTCTGGCGATTCGCTGTCTGCGAGTATGGGTTTCAGGCGCTCGACGGCCTTTACCAGCTGTTCCGGGTTATCAATGCGCATGACGCCGCGGCTGGCGGCCATGTTGACCGGCTTGATAACAGCGGGAAACGGAAAACCGGCGATTTGCGCCCGCAACGGCTGGTCCAGAGCCAGAACACGGAATGCCGGTACCGCGCAACCATGCTCTTTCAGGGTTTGTCTTGCGATATCCTTGCGCCGGGTTTTCAGCGCGGCATCAGGCGGATTGCTGGGCAAGCCGAGCTTTTCAGACAGCAGGGCGGCCAGCACTACAGTATTGTCATCAGTACCGATGACGCCATCGTAGCCGCCGTTTTCCCTGACGACGTCCATGAGCGTGGAAAGCGCCGCTTCTGTATTCTTGTAATCGATGTGAATGCCGCCATGTATGGCAGAGATGATGGAATGCTCTCCCGACGATGCGACATCGGCATGGATGTTCACGCGCCGGGCCGCCTGCAGGAACGCGGCTATGCGATAGGAATAGGGCGGGGAGATGACAAGCAGGCGCTTTTGCCGGGTTTTCATAAGCGCTTTGCGTAGTGGGTTTCGATCATTTATTATTCAATTCACTCAGTATGACGGGGAACACATGATGACGGCAACGCAAGCAGAATATAACCTGAACATCGGCAATGACATGATCAATATCACGCCGGAAGCGCAGAAAAAAATGGCTGAACTGATCGACCAGGCCGATGACGATATCGAAGCAATTCGTGTTTACGTGACCGGCGGCGGCTGCAGCGGCATGACCTACGGCATGACCTACACCGACACCCGGTCCGAGCGCGATGCGGTTTACGAAGGCGAAAACTTCAAGGTCTATGTGGACCCGATTGCCCTGGGTTACATGAATGGCAGCGAGATCGATTTTGTTGAACGCGGTGCCAATGCCAGCTTTGTTTTCAATAACGTATTCAAATCGGTCGGTGGTAGTGGCGGCTGCGCCGGTTGTGGCGGTGGCGCCTGCGGCTGATCCGGTGCGGGTAACGCCTTACGTCATTGGCGCAAAAAAAAGCCAGCCTGTTACGGCTGGCTTTTTCATGTCTGGTGCCCGGTCCGGAACCCTTTAGAAATTCAGGTTGAAACCGCCAGTCAGGTAAGTGGTGTCATTGGCGCCGAGGGACTCCTGATTGTTTACGCCCAGCGGCACGGTGTATTCCACTTCCAGATTGGCGCGTTCACCCAGATGCACGCCAAGTCCGGCGCCCCAGATCAGATCCAGTTCCTGATCGTGGAAACGGGGGTGGCTGGGCCGGGAAACATAACGATCAGCAACCGTAACGCCGGCCTTGGCCTTGAAATAAACCGTTCCGGGCGTGCGGTAAGCAAAAAACAATGATGTTGAGTCGTTGGCCCAGACGCCGTTAGGGTTGCCCGCAGGATCGGTAATATCGCCGTTATCCACGGTATTGGTAAATTCCAGCTCCAGCGCGGCGCTGCCGTCGCGGTAAACCGGCCGGTCGAACATATAGCCAAGCATGATGGTTGAAGCAGTCGCCTCACCATAGCCTTCGTTGCCGTTGGCCTGGCGGCCATACTTCAGACCCGCCATCCAGGTGCCGGAGGCTTCCTCGCCGAACCATGTGGTTTTTTCTGCCTGTACGACTGTAGGAGACAGCAGCGCCACAGCGACGGCCGAGGCAACGGCGCGCGGCGCCAGATTTTTCACCAGAGTTTTCATAGCACAACCCATCTTGCTCGATTAATAGGGACGGTACAAAAATCTACCAGATAATCCAGACATAAACAACAAAAAACAATGGGTTAAGCCATATTCTTTCCAATTTACTCTAGCATGGGGTGCGGGGGCGGCCAAAGCGGCCGGAAAAAGCCTGTTTCGCTCACGCCGGACAGGCCTGCAAAATACGCGTGAAAACCGTTGCTGAAGGCGTGCGGAGAGAGGTGGTCAGAAAGAAAAATGGCTCCCCGGGACGGACTCGAACCATCGACAAGGTGATTAACAGTCACCCGCTCTACCAACTGAGCTACCGGGGATCAGAAGTGGACGCGAATACTACTTATCCGGCGTTTTCAGGTCAACGGGAAATTTGATTACAGCGCCTGGAAAAAAGCCTCGATCCGGTCCAGAGCGGTTTCCAGGTTTTCCATGCTGGTGGCGTAGGACAGGCGAATATAGCCGGGCGCGCCGAAAGCTGCGCCGGGTATCAGCGCAACGTGGGACTGGTTGAGCAGTTTTTCGCACAGCTCGACATCATTCATTCCGGCCTTGTTCAGTATCGGTGAGATATCGGGCAGTGCGTAAAAGGTGCCGGATGATTCGAGGCAGCTGACCCCGGGCATGGCGTTGAGGCGGGTTACAACGTAGTCGTGGCGTTCCTTGAAGGCTTTCAGCATGGGCTCGATACAGCTCTGGTCGCCTTCCAGCGCCGCCTGCGCGGCCACCTGTGAGATGGATGTGGGGTTGGATGTGCTTTGCGACTGGACTTTTTTCATGGCCTTGATCAGATCTCTGGGCCCGCCGGCGTAGCCGATGCGCCAGCCGGTCATGGAATAGGCCTTGGATACGCCGTTCATGACCACGGTGCGCTCATACAGATCCGGTGCTGCGTTGAGGATGTTGACGAAAGGTTCTTTGCTCCAGAGTATGTGTTCGTACATGTCATCGGTAGCGATGATGATGTCCGGGTGCTGGCGCAGTATTTCAGCCAGTTGTTCCAGTTCGGCGCGGGTGTAGGCGACGCCGGTGGGATTGGACGGGCTGTTGATGATGAACAGCCGGGTTTTGTCGCTGATGGCCGCCTGCAGTTTCTGCGGCATCAGCTTGAAGCCGTCGGCAAGTCCGGTTTCGACGATGACCGGGACGCCGCCCGCCAGTTTGACGATGTCCGGATAGGATACCCAGTAGGGCGCCTGGATAATGACTTCGTCGCCGTCGTTGAGCAGCGCCTGGGTCAGGTTGAAACAGCTCTGTTTGCCGCCACATGAAACCAGCACCTGATCGAGTTGGTAGGACAACTGGTTGTCGCGTTTGAATTTGTCGACCACGGCCTGACGCAGCTCCGGTGTACCATCCACAGCAGTATATTTGGTAAAGCCTTCGCGGATGGCCTGAATCGCGGCTTCCTTTATATGTTCGGGTGTATCAAAATCAGGTTCGCCCGCACCCAGGCCGATGATGTCTTTGCCTGCGGACTTCAGTTCTTTCGCCCGTGCGGTAATGGCCAGGGTGGCCGAGGGCAGGACGTTGTTGACGCGATCAGAAAGCTTCATGTTGCCTGTACCGGAAGTCCGTTGGTGCTGTTGCGAATATAGCCGTTTCATTCACTGATAAAAACCCAAATATGACCCCGTTTCAGCTAAAAAGCCGATATCAGCCCGCCGGCGACCAGCCGGAAGCCATTGAGCGGCTGGTGGATGGCCTGAATAATGGCGAAATGTGGCAGACCCTGCTGGGCGTGACCGGCTCCGGCAAGACCTTCACCATGGCCAATGTCATTCAGCAGGTGCAGCGGCCAACCCTGGTGATGGCGCACAACAAGACCCTGGCTGCGCAGTTGTATTCGGAAATGCGCGATTTCTTTCCGCACAATGCGGTGGAATATTTTGTTTCCTATTACGATTATTACCAGCCGGAAGCCTACGTGCCGGCGTCGGACACCTTTATTGAAAAAGATGCGTCCATCAACGAGCATATCGAGCAGATGCGGCTGTCGGCCACGAAATCGCTGCTGGAGCGGGATGACACCATTATCATCGCCACGGTGTCGGCCATCTACGGGCTGGGCGACCCGGAATCCTATCATTCCATGGTGTTGCATATCGGCAGGAACACCATTATCGATCAACGCGGCCTGCTGAAAAAACTGGCCGAAATCCAGTATTCGCGCAATGACGTGGAGCTGCAGCGCGGTACTTTCCGGGTGCGTGGCGATGTTATTGATATCCACCCGGCGGATTCGGAAAAAACCGCCATTCGCGTGGAGTTATTCGGCGACGAAGTGGAGCAGATTTCCGAATTTGATCCGCTCACCGGCGAGGTCTTCCAGCGCCTCAACCGCGTCACCATCTACCCGAAAACCCACTATGTGACGCCGCGCTCAAGAATCATTGCCGCCATGGATGATATTCGTGAAGAGTTGCGCGAGCGGCTGGAGCAATTGCGCTCCAGCAACAAGCTGGTGGAGGCGCAGCGTCTGGAGCAACGTACCCTGTTCGATCTGGAAATGATGTCCGAGCTGGGCTATTGCTCCGGCATCGAAAACTATTCGCGCTATCTGTCGGGTCGCAAACCGGGCGAGCCGCCGCCGACCCTGATGGACTATCTGCGTCCCGGTTCGCTGCTGATTGTTGACGAAAGCCATGTCACCATTCCGCAGATTGGCGCCATGTACAAGGGCGACCGTTCGCGCAAGACCACACTGGTGGAGTTCGGCTTCCGTCTGCCATCGGCGCTGGACAACCGGCCGCTGATGTTCGAAGAGTTCGAACGCATGATGCCGCAGACCATTTTTGTTTCAGCCACGCCGGGCCCGTATGAAGATGAACATGCTTCATCCGTGGTGGAGCAGGTAGTCCGGCCCACCGGGCTGGTGGATCCGGAGGTGCATATCCGGCCGGTGGCGACGCAGGTGGATGACGTGCTCTCGGAAATCAACAAACGCGCACCTATCAACCAGCGTGTGCTGATTACCACCTTGACCAAACGCATGGCGGAGGATCTGACCGATTACCTGATGGAGCATGATGTGCGCGTGCGCTACCTGCATTCCGATATTGACACGGTGGAGCGGGTGGAGATCATCCGTGATCTGCGCGCGGGTGAATTCGATGTGCTGGTGGGCATCAACCTGCTGCGTGAAGGACTGGATATTCCCGAAGTTTCGCTGGTCGCGATACTCGACGCCGACAAGGAAGGCTTTCTGCGCTCCAAGCGTTCGCTGATCCAGACCATCGGCCGCGCCGCCCGCAATGTCAACGGCATGGCGATACTGTATGCCGACCAGATGACTGACTCCATGCGCGCCGCCATGGAAGAAACCGGGCGCCGCCGCGCCAAACAGATCGCGTTCAACCAGGAACACAACATCACGCCCAAGGGCATCGACAAGGCGGTCAAGGACATTATCGACGGCATCGGTGGCCGGGGTCGCGCCCAGGCTGACCAGGGCAGGGATTCCGGCGCGTCACGCCTGGGCCGGGTAGCGGAGCCCGCTGGCCTGTACCAGAACCTGGAGCCGGAACAGGCGGCAAAGCGCATCAGGGAGCTGGAAAAACAGATGCATCAGCATGCCGAGAACCTGGAGTTCGAAGAAGCCGCCATGGTTCGGGACAAGCTGCTGGAACTGCGCAAGGCGGTGTTTTTGCCCGGCGCGTGAATCTGGCGCATGATGTTTGCCGGAAAGGTTTGAAAAGCGGCGGCCGTTTTGTTACTTTCCGCCGCCTTCGATAGAGGCGCGTAGCTCAGTTGGTTAGAGCGCCACCTTGACATGGTGGAGGTCGTTGGTTCGATTCCAATCGCGCCTACCAAATTAAAACGGGGTATAACCAGCCGCCCGGCGGCAACGACAGTCATGCCAGCTATTACTCTTCCCGACGGTGCCGTCAAGCAATATGACGATCCCGTAAGCGTTTACCAGATAGCCGAGGATATCGGCCCGGGTCTGGCCAGGGCGACTCTGGCGGGCAAGGTTGACGGCAAGCTGGTGGACGCATCCCATGTTATCGACCGGGACGCCAAACTGTCCATCATCACGCGCAAGGATGACGAGGCGCTGGACCTGATTCGCCACGACGCCGCCCATGTCATGGCTCAGGCAGTGCAGGAACTATACCCAGGGACCCAGATCACCATCGGCCCGACCATCGAAAACGGTTTCTATTATGATTTCGTGCGCGATGAGCCGTTCAGCGAGGAAGATCTGGCGAAAATCGAAAAACGCATGGCCGAAATCGTCAAGCGCGATCTGCCCATTACTCGCGAAATCATGAGCCGCGAGCAGGCTATTCAGGCATTCCGCGATCTGGGCGAAACCTACAAGGTCGAGATTATCGACGACATCATCCCCGAAGGTGAGGAAATATCCATCTACCGCCAGGGCGACTGGTTCGATGTGTGCCGCGGCCCGCATCTGCCCAGTACCGGCAAGCTGGGCGATGGTTTCAAGCTGATGAAAGTGGCCGGCGCCTACTGGCGCGGTGATTCAAACAACGAGATGTTGCAACGCATCTACGGTACCGCCTGGACCGACAGGAAGGCGCTGAAAGCCTATCTGCATCAACTGGAAGAGGCGGAAAAACGCGATCACCGGCGTATCGGCAAACAGCAGGATCTGTTCCATTTCCAGGAAGAGGCGCCGGGCATGGTATTCTGGCACGACAAGGGCTGGAAAATCTATCGGGCGATCACCGACCATGTGCGCAGCGTACTGGTGGAAAACGGTTACGAGGAAGTGCATACGCCGGAAGTGGTGGACCGTTCCCTGTGGGAAAAATCGGGCCACTGGGGCAAGTTTTCCGATGACATGTTTACCGTCAGCGTGGAAAACCGCGAATATGCCATCAAGCCGATGAACTGCCCCTGCCATGTGCAGATATTCGAGCAGGGCCTGAAAAGCTATCGCGATCTGCCGCTGCGCATGGCTGAATTCGGTTCCTGCCATCGTAACGAACCGTCCGGCACCTTGCACGGCCTCATGCGTTTGCGTTCGTTCGTGCAGGATGACGCGCACATTTTCTGCACCGAAGACCAGATCCAGGACGAGGTATCCCGGTTTATTGATCTGCTGTTCCAGGTCTACAGGACATTCGGCTTCGACGAGGTGCTGATCAAGCTGTCCACCCGGCCGCAAAAGCGCGTCGGTTCCGATGAAGTCTGGGACAAGGCCGAACAGTCTCTGGAGACCGCCCTCAACAACAAGGGCCTGGACTGGCAGTTACAGCCGGGCGAGGGCGCTTTTTACGGGCCAAAAATCGAGTTTTCGCTGAAAGACAGCATCGGCCGGGTCTGGCAGTG
>JALXFQ010000423.1 GCA_027067235.1 Gammaproteobacteria bacterium | reverse complement strand
GTTGACGATCAGCCGGGTGCTGATGTCGGCAATTTTCTCCAGCTCCACCAGCCCGTTGGCCTTGAGGGTATTGCCGGTGTCCACCAGATCGACGATGCGATCGGCCAGCCCCGCCAGCGGCGCCAGCTCCATGGAGCCGTAGAGCTTGATCATTTCGGTCTGCACGCCCTGCGCGGCGTAGTAAGCACGCGCTATTTTTACGTATTTGGTGGCGATGCGGTAACGCTTTTTGCGCTCATCCACGCGGTCGGCGGGGGCGGCCACTGCCATGCGGCAGCGGGCGATGCCCAGATCGAGCATTTCGTAAAAGCCGTCGCCGTCAAATTCCATGATCACGTCCTTGCCCACCACGCCGATGTCGGCCGCGCCGAATTGCACATAGGTGGGCACGTCGGCGGAGCGTATCACCACCAGTTTCACCTCGTCGCGGCTGGTGTCGAGGATCAGCTTGCGGGTCCTGGCCGGATCCTCCAGCGGCGTGATGCCGGCAGTTTCCAGCAGCGGCAGGGCTTCTTTCGTTATGCGGCCCTTGGCGAGGGCGATGGTCAGTGTCTGCATGTCAGTGAATTCGTTTGATGGTCGCGCCCAGCGCGGACAGTTTTTGCTCGATGCTGTCATATCCGCGATCCAGATGATAGATGCGGTCGATAATGGTTTCGCCACCCGCCACCAGCCCTGCCAGCACCAGACAGGCCGAGGCGCGTAGATCGGTGGCCATCACCGGCGCGGAGGTGAGTTGTTCGACGCCGCGCACCACGGCGGTATGGCCTTCCATCTCGATATCCGCGCCCATGCGTTGCAGCTCCGGCACGTGCATGAAGCGGTTTTCAAAGATGGTTTCCGTCACCGCGCCCGCGCCCTCGGCGATGGCGTTCAGCGCCACGAACTGGGCCTGCATGTCGGTGGGAAAGGCCGGGTGCGGCGCGGTATGTACGCTCACCGCCTGGGGGCGCTGGTTCATTACCAGACGTACACTGGTTTCGCCGATTTCCAGTTCCGCCCCGGCTTCGCGCAGTTTTTCCAGATAGGCGCTCATGGTGGACGGCCCCACGCGGGTGACGGTGACATCGCCCTGCGTCATGGCCGCGGCCACCAGATAGGTGCCCGCTTCGATGCGATCACCGATCACCGGATGGGTCGCGCCATGCAGCGCCTCCACGCCTTCAATGGTGATTTCGGACGTGCCCGCACCGGTGATTTGCGCGCCCATGGCGTTGAGACAGTTGGCCAGGTCTACCACTTCCGGCTCGCGCGCGGCGTTTTCGATCACGGTCACGCCATCGGCCAGCGTCGCCGCCATCATCAGGTTTTCGGTGCCGGTTACCGTCACCAGCTCGCAGACAATGCGCGCGCCCTGCAGACGTTTTGCCTCCGCCACCACGTAGCCGTCGCGGATGTCGATATTCGCGCCCATGGCCTCCAGCCCCTTGATATGCAGGTCCACCGGCCGCGCGCCGATAGCGCAACCGCCCGGCAGGGCCACTTCGGCATGACCAAAGCGCGCCAGCGTCGGGCCCAGCACCAGTATCGAGGCGCGCATGGTTTTGACCAGATCATAATCGGCCCTGGGGTTGGTGATACTGGCGGCGGTGGCCGCCACGCCCAGCTTCTCGTCGATTTCGATTTCCACGCCCAGATCGCCCAGCAAGTGCAGCGTGGTGGTGATATCGTTGAGATGCGGCACATTGGTGATGCGCAGGGTGTCCGCAGTCAGCAGGCTGGCGATCAGTATCGGCAGGGCCGCGTTCTTGGCGCCGGAGATTTTAACTTCGCCGCTGAGACGATTGCCGCCAGTGACTGCCAGTTTGTCCATATACGTGATGCTCTGAAAACGAAAAAAGCCACGCCCGGGTTAAGTAAGCCCGGGCGCGGCCGCTGATTATATGCGATTTTTCTGAAAGAGGTCAGCTTTTAACAGCGTCCACCAGTTTCTGCAGCTCGCCGTTCTGGTACAGCTCCATCATGATATCGCTGCCACCAACGAATTCGCCATTGATGTAGAGCTGGGGAATGGTCGGCCAGTTGGAAAACTGCTTGATGCCTTCGCGAATTTCATTATCGCGCAGCACATCCACTGAATTGAAATCCGCGCCCACCGCCTGCAGTATCTGCACCGCCTTGCCGGAAAATCCGCATTGCGGGAAATCCGGGCTGCCTTTCATGTACAGCATGACCGGATTCTCCGTGACCTGTTCCCTGATTGTGTCCTGAATGCTCATTGTTTACTCCTGATGAATGTTGAGTTGTGCGGCTTCCGAGGGCGTCAGGGTCTTCATGGACAGGGCATGAATGGCTTCATCCATCTTGTCCCCCAGGGCGGCGTAAACCATCTGGTGTTTCTGCACCAGAGACTTGCCATCGAAATCCGGGCTGATGATGACGGCTTCAAAGTGAGAACCATCGCCCTCGCACTGAACGCTGGAACCCGGCAAACCCGCCTCGATCCAGCCCTTGATATCTTGTGGTGCTACCATGATGTCCCCGTTAATGTTCAACCAAGCTCGTTCAGTTGGGGCATCCTGCGCGTTTTTCAAGTTCAAGTGTATATCCCTGTGGCTATGGGCGGGAAAGCGGTTACACTCAGACGGCCCGGAACTGCATGTCTGTCCTGATGATCAGCAGCCAACACGAATTCATTGCTCATTGCCTGACCCGCGAGTTGTCCGCAGAACACGGCTCGACCCCGTTGCTGCCGGCAGACTGGACCAACATGGCAACCATTGCCGAGCAGCATTCCGCCGCACCTATCGTCTATAAATGGCTGAAAATTATGGACATCTCCGTTCCTGTGGACGCAAGAAGGACGCTGGCGGCACTGGCCCTGCGGCACCGACTCGCCAGCAAAGCTCGGTCAAAGGCGCTGGTGCTGGTACTGCAGACACTGGACACCCACGGTATTCCCGCCGTTTTGCTGAAAGGCGCAGCTCTGGCCGAAACGGTCTATGCTGAGCCAGACCTGCGGCCCATGCGAGATGTGGATATACTGGTGCGACCCGATCAGGCCGAACAGGCAGCGCGCTGCCTGGAACAAATCGGTTTTGAACGGGATAAAGCGCATCTTAGCCGCTATATGGCGGATCACCATCATTTGCCCAATGCCGCCATGATCATCGACGGCATGAAAATCAGCCTGGAGATACACCGCGACGCTATCGCGCCTGATGTTGCGGATTCCATCAACCTGCGCAACCTGACCGGGCCGCTGCGTCCTTTCAGGCTGGCCGGCGGTATCCGGGCAAACGCGCTTGGCCATGTTGATATGCTGCGTCATCTGTGCCACCACAGCTTTGAGCCGGCGGCGGAAATTCGGCTGATACACATGCTCGACATCGTCGCCTACGCCAGCCATTTTGTCGATGAAATCGACTGGCAAGGCATCAGGAAAAATTACCCGCGCGTATTGGCCGGCATCCGCAGCGCGCATTTTGTCATCCCGCTACCGGGGAACTTGCGCCGGATTACCGGCGTTCCCCGCCAGGCTCCGGCGCATGTCGGGCGCGGCATGCGGCCGCTGTCCGCGATCCTGAACAGGGGCAATTCGCCTTTTCTTGCAATGGCCGAACTGCTCCATCCACCGGCGTGGTGGATGCACGGATATTATGGTGTCGATCCCGATCATTCCCTGGCCCATAGCAGGCTTGTCAGCCATCCCGTCAGCATTGCCAGATCACTGGCCCGCCGCGTTGTGGCAAGCCGGCGCCACAGCCTGTAAAACCTGCATTGCAGCCTCCGGGCCTGACTTGCCGTCGGTACGAAGCCTCCGGGTCGGCGACAAACTGTCAGCCCGGGCAACAGCCATGAAGCGAAACAAGCGATATAAAGGCCGGCATCTGCGCGCCAGTATATGCTGTACCACCTGAGCGTCAGCCTGGCGCCAGGCAGCTTTATTCTGCTGATTGCCCTTGTGCAGCTTGCGCCCGGCTGCGTGGTTTGACAGCAGAATAGTGTAAAATAGCCCGTCTTGTCGAGACAGCCGTTAATCTTCAATCAACCGGTGGTCTAAACAAGTATCGATGACCGACAAACTTACCGCCGCAAACAGGAGGAGCCGTGATTTCCCTGCAACAGGTGTTTGCCAGAAACAACAATTATCAGCTGGAAGAGATCGACGACGAATTGCTGCTGTACAACCCGGCGCATACCCGCACCATTTATCTGAATCCTTCCGCCGCAGCAATCTGGAAACTGTGCGATGGCCACACCACAGCGCAGGCAATCATTACCGCATTGCAGGACGTCTACCCGGATGCAGGCAATATCGCAGCAGACATAGCTGATGCGCTAAACCAGCTACATGAATTTGGCGCCATCACAGTGAGCGACGGAGAGTGAAGCACAACGTTTCCTTCGCCGGGCAGCAGGTTCGTCTGGATTTCCCCGATGAACTGGAGCAGACGGTGGATTTCCTGTTCGGGCGGCTGCCGACCGGACCGGATTCAGGCAGGGCACAGCGGATCACCATCAAGGCCGGGAGCCAAAGCGGTTTCGACATGCTGCGCGAGGGCGCGCTGCTAGCGCAAGGATTGCCGCGCCGCGAACTGGCCAACCCATTGATGGGCGAGGTCATACACGCCCTGATCGAAAACCAGAGCGAAGGCCTGTCCCTACACGCCGCGGCAGTATCTTCTGGCGACAGGGCAGTGTGGCTGCCCGGCCGCTCGGGCTCCGGCAAAAGCACGCTGACTGCCTGGCTGCTGTCCCGCGGATTTGACTATCTGGGCGATGAACTGGTTCATGCGCATCTGAAAAACAACGGATTCGAGTCTTTCCTGCGCCCTCTGAATATAAAGAATTCCGCTTTGGCGGCCGTGGAGGAACTCCTTGATATCGAGCAGACGCACCCACGCATGCTGCGATCTTCGTCTGCCACCATGATTCCCCACACGGAGTTCAGCGCTGCATCAGGCCGCGATAACACCGGGTTGTCACTGATCATTTTCCCCGAGTTCAGCGCCGAATCCGCTCTCGGTCTCGAGCCACTGTCCCCCGCCCGCGCTGCCTTGCTGCTGATGAACAGTTACGTCAATGCACGCAATCTGGAGAACCATGGTTTCCCCGAGATTGCCGCCCTGGTAAAAAAAGTGCCGGCTTTCAAACTGATTTATGGCCATTTTGACCAGCTCGATGGCACGCTGGATGAAATCATTCGCCTCATTCTGGAACATGGCGCGTCCGGCAGCGAGCTCTCTCGCTGGCTGAAGATCATTGACCGGCAGGCGCAATACAGGCCGCCACCGATCACCACCGCCACGCCAGCGCCCGCGCCGATCCCGCAAGCATCACCCGCCGGAACCCGGAAAAAACTGACCATCGGCATGGCCACCTACGATGACTATGATGGCGTTTATTTTTCCGTGCAGGCCATTCGCCTGTATCACCCGGAAGTGCTGGACGAGACCGAAATACTGGTTATCGACAACCACCCCGATGGCCCCTGCGCCGAGGCTCTGAAAAATCTCGACAAGTGGGTAAAGCATTATCGCTACATTCCCAACCAGCAGCTGAATGGCACCGCCGTGCGCGATTATGTATTCAGGGAGGCCAACGCGGATTATGTCATGTGTATTGATTCCCATGTCATGATACAGGCAGGCGCGATTCGCAAGCTGATTGACTATTTTGATGAGCATCCGCGCTGTTCCGATCTGCTGCAGGGTCCCATGTTGCGCGATGACGCCAGCAGTGTGGAAACGCATTTCAAGCCGGAATGGCGCGGCGGCATGTATGGCGTCTGGGAAACCGACCCGCGGGGCGAAGACCCGCATGGCGAACCTTTTGAAATACCCATGCAGGGGCTGGCCCTGTTTGCCTGTCGCAAAAGCGCCTGGCCCGGCTTCAACCCGGCATTCAGGGGATTCGGTGGCGAAGAGGGCTACATCCACGAAAAATTCCGCGCCGCCGGGCACAAGGCATTGTGTCTGCCGTTTCTGCGCTGGCTGCACCGCTTTGCCCGCCCCATGGGCGTGCCCTATGTCAATGTCTGGGAGGACCGGATCAGAAACTACCTTATCGGATTTACCGAGCTTGGGCTCAACACAGTGCCGGTGGAACAGCATTTCAGCGAGCTGCTGAACCCGGAAGTGGTCGATCGAACCAAACAGGAACTGGCTCTCGATGAACCCGGTCCTTTCGACTTTTTTGATGCCATCTACTGCATTAACCTGGACCAGGCGTCCCAGCGCTGGAGCCAGATGCTAGAACGTTTCGGAACGCTGGGCATTGTGCACAGGATTCAGCGATTTAGCGCCATAGAAACGCCCGATAACCACCACATCGGCTGCGCACTATCTCACCGCGCCATCATCGACCAGGCCGCCCGCCGGGGCTTTCGAAACGTGCTGGTTTTCGAAGACGACGCCATATTCCACCGGGACACGCTGAGCAACCTGGAAGCCAGCCTGAACGAACTGGAAGGAGAGGAATGGAGCTGGCTCTACCTCGGCGGCGTCGAATGGCGAAAACCAACCCCGGTACCAGGCAAGGTGCATTTGCAAAAACCGCAGCGCATGACCTGCACTCACGCTATTGCGTACAACAGGGAATATTTCAGAACCCTGCTGGACGAGTTGCCCGAAACGCGGGAGGCAATGCAGTCATGGGTGGATAAGCATCTTGCCATAGACCAGTATCTGGCGCGCCGACCAGAATCCGCTTACGCCACCAGACCGACACTGGTCATACAAACAAACCACTCGCGGGTTGCCGGCGCAGCACCAGACGAAGAATTCCTCCCCTGAAGTCGTGCCACTACTGGGCAACCATGTAAATCCAAAGCCTGGCAGGGTATTGAAAAACACAGTTTTTCGACGCCCTGCGAGCAGCACAGGGACGTGCCGCCGTTTTTAATGGCTGTGTAAGCCATTGAAAATGAAAAAAGCGGGAAACCGCGTTTTCCACTACCGTGATTGAAAAAGTCCTGGGAGGGACTTTCTCAACATCTGCCCGGTTACTTAACGCCCACCCTGGAAAGTCGTGCCAGGAGCTGGAGTAGTCGAAGTCGTTGTCGTTGTGGTCGTGGTCGTGGTCGTGGTCGTGGTTGCTGCCGCCGTGGTGGTCGTCACCGGCGGCTCTGTACTGCTACCTATGCCCCCTATCCCGGTCGTCTCGGCGTGAGCGGGCAGGACAACGCTGTCCACGACCGGCCTGGTCCACTTTTTCGGCAAGGCGACACCGCCTACAGCGACAATGCCGGCGCCGGTGGCGACTTTTTTCAGTGTTCCACGGCGGGCTTTATCCACGCCCTTGTCGGTTTTTTCAGACGTCTTCTGATCTGTCATGACCTTATGCCCCCTGATTAAGATTCACGCGCCCGGCCGATAAATATACCCTGAAGCACATTTCATTGCACGTGTTTGCCCCGCGATTCCTTCCACAGCACTTTTATTGTTGCCGATTTTATCGCGGCAGACGCAACCCGTTCGTGATGCATCAATCAAACACTTTCGACCCGGCGCATAGGAAAAGACGGGCTGACGCCCGCCTCGTTACTTTGACTTAACTGCTACTCATGTGATTTTAGGGCGTTGGCTGGAAGGTCGTCGTAGTGGTGGTTGTGGTTGTGGTTGTGGTTGTGGTTGTGGTTGTGGTTGTGGTAGTCGTAGTGGTGGTCGCTGCCACCGTAGTGGTCGCTGCCGCCGTGGTGGTCGTCACCGGCGGTTCTGTACTGCTACCAATGCCCCCTATCCCGGTCGTCTCGGCGTGGGCGGGCAGGACAACGCTGTCCACGACCGGTCTGGTCCACTTTTTCGGCAAGGCGACACCGCCTGCAGCGGCAACACCGGCGCCGGTGGCGACTTTTTTCAGTGCTCCACGACGGGATTGATTGATTTCATTGCCGGTTTTCCCCGAGCTTTTCTTGTCTGTCATGGTAGATGCCCCTCTTTAGAATACTCTCTTGTTACGCAGCCCTAAAAGAAACTTGGTCGTAAAGTCTATCATGATATCGCAATAGCACTAAACAGGTCGTCTTAGCATCACCAACGGTCAACGGCGATACAATGCACTTTCGCCAAATTCCTCAACGCCGGCATAACATCCGCCGCGGCTTCGACGCCAAACTCGCTGGCGATAACACGTTTTATATCGCCGATAGTTTGACCTTCGCCACACTGGCTCCATATATAAGCCAGTGGGTGGTTACAGCTCACGCACTGTCCGTTCACGTTAAATATGAAACTGTCACCACTCTGGCGCAGCCCCACATCATCGCAACGGTGCGGAAAAAAATTGTCCCACGCCGTGTTGTTGTCATCGTCGGCAAAATGAAAACAACGCGCTCCCCACCAGCCATGGTCGCGGCGATCCACGATTTGCCCGTTTTTGTAAACCATTTCAAAGCGGGTATCGGCATCCGCCACGATGCGCGGCTTCTCGGTCTCGCCCCGCCATGGCTGGATCTGGTGCTCCCCGCTCGTCAACAAGACCTTTAGCGCCCTGTCGTGAATGACCCGTTGATCGAGTTTGTGAAGAAAATCATGGGGTGTTCCCTCGCGCCTTTTTTCATGCCAGGCGTTCATTTCCGGCCGTTGCAGAATGCGCCAGTCGGGCTTGACGCCGCGTGCATGCCAAAACAGGATTTCGTCCAGTACTCGTGTATCGTCACTGCCGATCACCGGCGTACTCGCCACGCCATACACTTTCATGGTCCAGTCCAGTTCATCCACCCTGTTGCGATTGACATAGACATGACAAAAATCACTATGGAAGACGCGTTGGGTGGTATGGTTGAAATCACCCCAGATGTCGGTGAATCGCCAGTAAACAACGGTGGCGAGCGAGGGAATCTTCTGTAGCCAGTGGGCTTGTGATTCGAGCAATATCTCGTCCGCGTCGATGAAAAACAGGTGTTTCCCCTTGGCCCGGGCGATCAATTCCCGCCGCGCATCCGCCCACCCCAGAGGTTTTCCAGAATGCTCCAGATATTGTATATGGGGATAGGTTTTAGCTACCTTTTCCACTACCTCGCGGGTGTTGTCGATGCTGGCGTCGTTGAAAACAATGATTTCCGCGAAATAGGGAGCGATACTGCGCAGGCAAAACCACAGCGTATAATCGTCATTGTGTACGGGAATCAGCGCGGTAAGCTTTTTCACGCGGCCTTGTCCAGTGCCGCCAGCGCGGTAAGATAATTATCGCGGATCAACCGATGGCTGCGCTGGCGTGTGGCGGATGGATGCGTACCCAACGCTTCCAACATGGGGTTGGTGTTGATTTCATACACCACGATCTCGCCATTCACCAGCCCATAATCCGCCCGCCCGTAGTCGATGCCAGCCAGATCGAACACGCGCTCTAGCCGCTCGGCGTGGGGGTTGTCGCACACCAGCCTCAACTCATCCTCGTACAGCGTCTCGCTGGCGATGCCCTTTTTGCCGTATTTCACGCACCAGCTTTCATCATGCACGGTTTCGCCGGAAATCATCTGGTCGCCAATACGATAAGCCGATAACTTGCGAAAAACGCCTTCTGCGGCTGGCTGGGCGCAGTATTCACAAATCATCAAGTCGTCCCGATCCACGTTCTCATCCAGCCCGGCAAGAAATTGCCGCAGGCGGTAACGATCCTCCAGCAACGAACTGACCGGCCAGTCATGACCGCGCTCGCCACGCGCAAATACCGGGAAACGGCGCACATGCAGTAGCTGCCGCAGACGATATACGTTGTACGGGTTGAGACCGGCGTCGTAAAGCTTGCGCAACAGCGCGAAACGCAACAAAACCCGCGATGGGTCATTCAGCAAGCGGTGCTTTCCGGATCGCGCGCTCATCTCCCGGAAAATGGCCGCTGCCCGCTTCAGTCCGTTCGCATCCAGCCGGTCGAAATCGGTAAAAATACAGGTTCCCGCCGGCCGTTCGCCGCGAAACAGCGCGTCGTAATCCAGCAGGCGAACGGCGGGCGCATCCGGGTCTTCGACCAGCACTTCATGCGTATTGCCGTAGCCGGCAGTGGCAATAAAATGGATCATGCGCGAAATTCCGCGCCATCCATGTACTGCCGGGTGGCGGCCAGCACCGCCGCGCCGGTTTCCGTCAAATCAGCGTATTTGTCCAGCACTGCCAGACCATCAGCGAAACGCTGACGATGCTTCGCCAAGCGCTCCCGCGCCAGGGGGATTTCATCGCTTGCCAGCAGACCACGCATGAGCAGGTGCTCCACGGCATAATGCATGCGCGCGGTAACGAAGGTGGCGTGAAAAATGCCATCCAGCGGACGCGGATCGTCACGCAACGGCGAAGCATGACGTTCACTGGAAGGATTCAGAAGCAATGGGCCATCAGCGCAATAACCAAACAACAAGGCGTGTGCGCTTTCGTGGACGATGCGCTCAGCCACGAAAAGCCGGTCGTGGCTGTTGGACGGATTGAGCAGCAACGCGCCCCAGAGCATGAACGAGGCCGAACCACCAAACTCGAAATACCCCGCCTCGGTCGAATCCAGCGCCAACAAGACGGTATGCGAAACCACACCGATTTCGCTGGCCAGCTCAGGATCAGCCATTTTCAGCCAGCCCAGCACCTCGAGGATTTGCAGACGATAGGCCTCGGCCAGATCAGCGGGCGGAGGCAACAGCTTGATGGGCGTATCATCGTCAAAACTGAAGAATCTGGCGTAACAATCCTGTTCCGCGCTGACGCCTGGAGACCAGGACAGAATACTCATCACCGCAGCGTCGCTTTCCGAAGAGTGGGGAAGCGCCATCAAGCGCCGAAATCCGCCAGCGGCGCTACTCAGGTCATTCTCTGTAATTGCGGCAACGATTTCATAATACAACGCGAACGCGCGGGGACTGACAGGCCCAGCCTCGAGATACGCCATGAGCTGGCCCGTTGCGCCTTGATCAACCTCCAGCGCGTCGCCAGACTGCTCCAACACATGGCGAAGGCTGTCAGCCAGGCGCTGGCGCATGCGCCGGTCAAGGTTTACAGCCTTGGCACGATCAGGCGCAAAATACACCATTGGCCAGCAGAAAAGCTTGCGCCTCAGTCGCCTTTATTGCCGGTCTTGTTGCCAATCCGGGAGAAATGACATGCACGAAGCACTTCTGGCGTAGAAGATGTCGAGTAATCCGACTTGTGATTCGCCTCCCCGGCCTGAACCGGACTT